>DASXEF010000908.1:0-3046 GCA_036490255.1 Kofleriaceae bacterium | reverse complement strand
CGCGACACCGGGCTGGGCCGCGTGGTTTGCCGCGCAGCGCGGCGCGCGCGAGCTCGTCGTGGTGGTGGCCGCCGATGAGGCCGCCGCACGCGAGCTCGAAGACGACGTGCGGTTTTGGGGCGCTAACTTAGATGTCGCGACGTTGCCCGGCATCGACGTGTCGCCCTATGCCGAGCTGTCGCCGGATCGCGCGTGCATCGTCGAGCGCGTCGCGACGCTGTATCGGCTGACGCAGCCGGAGTTGCGACCGAACATCGTCGTGACCTCGGCGGAAGCGCTCGCACGCAAGACGCTGCCGCCCGCCGAGCTCGCCTCGCGCGGCATGACGATCGCAAAAGGCGACACCGTCGATCGCGATCAACTCGCCGAACGGCTCGTCGTCGCCGGCTGGTCGCGCACGCCGGTCGTCGACGAGCCCGGCACGTTCGCGCTGCGCGGCGGCGTGATCGACGTGTACGCGCCGCTCTCTCTGCAACCGGGTGGGCCGCATCCGATTCGCATCGAGCTGTTCGGCGACGAGGTCGAGACGCTGCGCGCATTCGACGCCGAATCGCAACGCACGCTGCGCGACGTCGATCGCGTCGTGCTGCATCCGGTGCGCGAGACGATCGTCACCGGCACGAGCGACGTGCGCGCGCGGCTACGCGACTATGCCGAGGCGATCGCGTTTCCGTCGAAGGCGACGCGCCGGCTGATCGAGCAACTCGAGGGCGGCGGCGTGTTCGTCGGCATCGAAGGCCTGCTGCCGGCATTTCACGACGAGCTGGTGGCGCCGAACGCGTACTTTCCCGCCGACACGCGCTGGTTGATCGTCGATCCCGACGCGTGCCGTCGCGCACTCTCGGATGCACTCGCCGACGCCGACGCGCGTTACGGCGCCCGCGCACACGGCCAGCTGCTCGCGTTCGCGCCCGACGTGCACTTCGCGCGCGAGCTCGCGCTGCCGGTACGTCGCGTCGAATTACCGACGCTGGAGCTGCTAGCGCCGGCGGGAGGAGCCGCAGGCGAAGCCGGCGCGAACAATGGTGAAGCCGACGCCACGAAGCTGCGCCTCGACGTCGACGATCTGCGCGTGCTTCGCCAGGAGCTCGATCACGCGCGCACGTTCGGCGACACCGAGCACGTCGCGCCGCTGCTCGCCGCGATCGCGAAGTGGAAAGGCGTGGCCGTCACGATCGCGCTCGATTCGCAGTCGCGGATCGACAGGCTCACCGGCGTGCTCGAGCAGCGCGGCATCACGAACATTCACATCATCAGCGGCACGCCCGCACACGCGTTCGCGTCGACGAACGACGGCGTCGCGCTCGTCACCGGCGATCTGATCTTCGGCCAGCGCACGCATCACGCGCGCAACGCGAAGAAAAAGGCCAAAGACGCGCTGCTCGGCGGCGTCAGTGACTGGAGCCAGCTCGCCGCCGGCGACTACCTCGTGCACCAGCGCCACGGCGTCGGTCGCTATCAGGGCCTCAAGAAGCTCACCGTCGGGGCCCCTCCCATCGAAGTCGACGCGCTGCACATGGTCTACGACGATGGCACGCTGTACCTGCCGGTCTATCGCGTCAGCGAAGTCCAACGCTACGTCGGCGCCGAAGGTCACGCGCCTCGGCTCGACAAGCTCGGCGGCGTCACGTGGGAAGCGACGCAGACCAAAGTCTCGCGCACCGTGCGCGCGCTCGCCGAGGAGCTATTGCAAGTCTACGCGCAGCGCGCCGCCCTGCCCGGCCACGCGTTTCCACCCGCCGACGATACGTATCGCGAGCTCGAAGCGACGTTCCGGTTCGACGAGACGCCCGATCAAGCCGACGCGATCACCGCGGTCTTGCGCGACATGGAGACCGGCAAGGCGATGGATCGGCTCGTCTGCGGCGACGTCGGCTACGGCAAGACCGAGGTCGCACTGCGCGCGATCTTCCGCTGCGTGCAAGGCGGCAAGCAGGCATGCGTGCTCGCGCCGACGACGGTGCTCGTCGAGCAGCACGTCCGCACGATGACCGAGCGCTTCAACGGCTTCGCGCTCAACCTCGGCAAGCTGTCGCGATTTCAGACCAAGGGCGAGCAGATCGACACGATCAAGAAGCTCGCGGCGGGATCGATCGACGTGATCGTCGGCACGCATCGCGCGCTGTCGGCCGACGTTCGCTTCAAAGATCTCGGCCTCCTCGTGATCGATGAAGAGCAGCGCTTCGGCGTCGCGCACAAGGAGCGGATCAAGAAGGCGCGCACGCAAGTCGACGTGCTGACGCTCACCGCGACGCCGATCCCGCGCACGCTTCATCTGGCGATGGCCGGCATGCGCGACCTCTCGATCATCGCGACGCCGCCGGCCGATCGCCGCGCGGTGCGCACGTTCGTGTCGCGGGTCGAGGATCTGACGATCAAAGAGGCGATCGAGCGCGAGCTCTCGCGCGGCGGCCAGGTCTTCTTCATCTCGCCGACGATCGGCGGGTTCGGCCACAAAGAGCCCGACCCTCGCCTGCCCAACGACGATCGACCCAAGCGCCGGCTCAAGCCGCGCGACGACGATCGCACGATCGACGAGTGGACCACGTACTTGCAGTCGCTGGTGCCGACGGCTCGCATCGGCATCGGCCACGGCTCGCTGTCGGCCGACCAGCTCGAAAAAGTCATGACCCAGTTCGTGAAGGGCGAGCTCGATATCCTGGTCGCGACGACGATCGTCGAGAGCGGCCTCGACATCCCGCGCGCGAACACGATGTTCGTCGCGCGCGCCGATGCGTTCGGGCTCGCGCAGCTCTATCAGCTCCGCGGCCGCATCGGCCGCAGCAAAGATCGCGCGTATTGCTACTTGCTCGTGCCCGAGCCGGAGCACATCACCGACGAGGCGCGACGCCGGCTCGAGGCGTTGCAGCGGTTCACCGAGCTCGGTGCCGGGTTTCAGATCGCGTCGCAGGATCTCGAGATCCGCGGCGGCGGCGAGCTGCTCGGCGCGAAGCAATCGGGCTCGATCGCCGCGGTCGGCTTCGATCGCTACGTCAAGATGCTCGAGGCCGCGGTCGCCGAGCTCAAGGGCGAGCCGATCCACAGC
>DASXEF010000890.1:0-2525 GCA_036490255.1 Kofleriaceae bacterium | reverse complement strand
TGAGCTCGTCGAACCGCTGCTGGATCCGCTGGGTCGTCAAGCCTCGCAGGCCGTCGCACGAGAACTGCTCGACGGCAAAGCTGCCCATCACGCTGCCCATGATCATCGCGGTGCGGATCGTCGTCGGCGACAGGTCGCCGGCGTACGCGAGGTAGCCCATCAAGCCGCCGGCGAAGCTATCGCCCGCGCCGGTCGGATCCTTGACGTCGGACAGCGGCATCGCAGGTGCCGCGAACGCGCCGTTGCCGTGGAACAACAGCGCGCCGGCGTCGCCGCGCTTGATGATGACCGACGTCGGACCCATCTTCAGGATCTTCGCGGCGGCGCGGCGCAGGTTGTGCTCTTCGGCGAGCTGGCGCGCTTCTTCGTCGTTGACCATCAGCGTGTGGACGCGCGCGATCACCGCCTCGAGATCCTTCCGCTTGATGTCGATCCACAGGTTCATCGTGTCCATCGCGACGAGCGCCGGCGCGCGCATCTGCTTGAGCACGTCGAGCTGCAGCGGCGGATCGATGTTGCCGAGCAACACGAGCTGCGCGTCCTTGTGCGCGTCGCTGATCTTGGGTTGGAACGTGCCGAACACGCCGAGCCGCGTGTCGAGCGTCTCGCGCGTCGCGAGGTTCGGCGAGTATTTGCCGGCCCAGTGAAACGTCTCGCCTTTGGCGCGCTCGACGTCGGAGATGTCGACGCCCATCTCGACGAGCTCGTCGAGATACTTCTGCTCGAAGTCGTCGCCGACGACGCCGACGATCGCGACCTTCTTCGTGAAGTACGCGGCCGCGCGCGCGATGAACGACGCCGAGCCGCCGAGCAGATCTTTGTGGAAGCCGAACGGGCCGTCGATGTCGTCGTACGCGAGGGAACCGACGACGAGCAGTGACCGATGAGCGCTGCGCTGGTGCATGGGCGAGCCTGAGGTACCATCGCCGAGCGTGGCGATCAATGAAGAGGATGCGGTCGCGGCGCTGGTCGCCGCCGGCAAGCATGCCGAGGCTGCACGGGCCGCGCTCGCCGCCGGCCAGTCGTCGCGGGCGGCGGACCTGTTCGAGAAGCTGTGGGATTTCCGCGGCGCGCTCGAGGCCGCGCGGGCCGGCGGCGATCTGCCGCGCGCGCTGCGCTATGCCATCGAGTTGCGCGACGAGCCGGCTGCGACCGAGCTGATCGCGAACCTCGGTGCCAGCGACGACGGCTCGCGATCCGCACTCGACGTGCTCGTGCGAATGCGCCGTCACGCCGAGGCCGCGGTGATCGCCGAGAAGCTCGGCGATAGCGCGAAGGCGATCGATCTCTACACGCGCGGCCGTCGAGATCTCGATGCCGCCCGGCTGCTCGAAGCCGCGGGTCGCGATCGCGATGCCGGCCGCTTGCTCGAGCGGGCGCTGGATCTCGCGTCGCCGGGCGAGAAGCCGGCCTACCAGCTCGCGCTCGGCCGCATTCTCGCGCGTCGCGGCGCGTATCCCGAAGCGACGCGGCTGCTGCAAGACGCGCGGCGACATCCGGAATTGCCCGCCGAGCTGTGCGCCGAGACGCAGCGTCACCTCGTCGCGACGCTCGCGGCGATGGGCCTGCGCGACGGCGCGCGCGACGCGCTGCTCGAATTGCGCGCCGTCGATCCGAGCGTGCCGGCCGATCTCGACGCATATTTGCGTGCGTGGCGCGATCAGGTGGCCGATCGCAAGACGGCATCGCGCGATCGCGAGGTCATCGCCGGCCGCTATCGGCTCGAACGCTTGCTCGGCGCCGGCGCATCGGGCCGCGTGTTTCTCGCGACCGACGAGGTCGCCGGCCGATCGGTCGCGCTGAAGATGTTCTTCGCGTCGAGCGCGCGCGGCGGCGCTGCCTACGAGCGGTTCGTGCGCGAGGCTCGGCTCGCGAGCACGCTGCGGCATCCTTCGCTCGTCGAGGTCTACGACGTTTCGGTCGAACGCGGCTTCCTCGTGATGGAGTACTTGCCGGGCGGCTCGCTCGCGCAGCGCTTGGCGCCTGCGGCCGATTCTCCCGAGTTGATCAAGCTGACCGCGCAGCAAGTGCGGCGCATGGCCTTGGATCTGATCGGCGGGCTCGAAGCCGCACATCACCGCGGCGTCGTGCATCGCGACGTCAAACCCGCCAACGTGTTCTTCGACGCGCGCGGCACCGCGAAGCTCGGCGACTTCGGCGTCGCGCACCTCGTCGATCTCGGCCAGACCCAGACCGGCGGCTTGATCGGCACGCTCGCGTACATGTCGCCCGAGCAGATCACGGGTGCGCCGATCTCGATCGCGGCCGACGTCTACGCGCTCGGCGTCACGCTATTCGAGGCGCTGACCGGTCGGCTGCCGTTTCTCGGCCCCGACTTCGTCGCGCAACACCTCGGCGAGGACGCGCCGCTCGCATCGAGCGTCGCCAGCGACGTCGAGCCGGGCTGGGACGAGCTGATCGCCGCGCTGCTCGTGAAGAACCCGCGCGATCGCACGCCGACGCTCGCCGAGCTGCGCCACCAGCTCGAAGCGCTCGACCTCGGCGGCCGGCCGCAGATCGGCCCG
>DASXEF010000506.1:0-4469 GCA_036490255.1 Kofleriaceae bacterium | reverse complement strand
ACGCGTCTCCGATCTTGCGTTGTCCAACGGTCAAATATCGATCAGCATCATAATATGCAATGTATTGCATATCAGCATCGGTCACGAACGTGAAGCCGACCGAGACACCGGTCCACGACGTGCCGATGTCGATGACGCTGGAGATCGCCAGCGGCTCGTTGGTGAAGTCATCACCTGCATCGCCGACCGTGCATGCCGCCAAGAGCATCGTTGCGTGCCAGATGCCGAAGAGTTGTCGAGTTCGCATTCGATCTCGGTAACACGCACGGCGAACGCGACGATCCGTCAGCTCTTATCAGCCGCTATCCAGATTCGCAGAAGATCTGAGGGCCACAGCCGCCGGCGGCGCGCGCCATCACTGATGCCGATCGTGTGCAGTCATTCCACCGCAGTCGCGTGCTCACCGAAGAACGCATGCGCGCGCCGCGCTCCTTCGCGAAGCGCCGATGTGATGTTGGCCAAATGTCGGCAAGATCGGACACGCCCTGACGATCGTCATCGAGAGTGTCGCCACGCAGGCCAGATCCCGATTTATGTCGTCGCGCTACTCGGCCAAGCCGTGATCTTCGGATCGATCTGGGGCGTCACCGGCATTCCACCGACGGAAGCGCAGAGCTTGCGCAGCAAAGGCGCGAAGTACCGAGCGGGTGAGTAAGAAGTCCGGCGCGATGACGCCGACGCGCTAGGTGAGGCCCCACGCCTGGACGGCGGGCGCGTCGTCGACCGGATCCCAGCCGAGGATCGCGATCGCGCCGGGCGCGGCGTAGAGGTTCCGGCCGCGCTCGGGTGGCAGCCCGAGATAGCGCGCCGTCATCACGCGGATCACGACGCTGTGCGCGACGATCAGCGTGTTGCCATCGCCGCCGAGCTCGGCGAGCACCGCGTCGAGACGCGCGCCGATGTCGGCCGCGGTCTCGCCGTTCGGGCAACCGTCTTTGAGGTACGCGAAGCCGGGTCGTGTGGCGCGAATCTCGGCGATCGTCATGCCCTCGTAGTCGCCGAAGTCCATCTCGCGTAGGCGCGGATCGAGGACGGCGTTCGCGAAGCCGGCGAGCTCGGCCGTGCGTCGCGCGCGCAACATCGGCGAGGCGATCACGCGGGCGAACGTCACACCGTGCAGGCGTTCACCGACGCGACGCGCGGTCGCTTCGCCGTCGGCGGTCAAGTCGAGATCGGTGCGACTGCCCGCGAGTCGACGCACCGGCGACCATGCGGTGTCGCCGTGGCGGCACAAGTACAGCATGCTACGGCGCGTAGACGCCGTGGCCGACCCAGCGCGCGCCGGCCTTGATCAACGCGCGAGCTTCGTCGCGCCGCGCGATCGCGCGAAACACGAGCGTCTCGTCGCGGTAGACCACGATGACACGGTCGCCCGCTCGCATCTTGCGACTGCGCTCTTCCGACAGCTTCACGGAGACGTCGACGTCGGCATCGACATCGGCCGGCGGCAACGAGTTGACGTCGACGTGCAGAGCTCGAGTGCGAAGCCCGGCGATGATCTGCTCGTGCGTCATGCGTCACCGTAGCAGTCGCCGCCGACGAACACCCGCTTAATGCGCGTGTTGTGACATCATCGGCCGGGGATGGCGGAAGAACGCGTCGAGAGCGAAGGCTTCTTCGAGATGTTGTGGGACTGCGACCACTGCGGTCAGAAAGAGCTGCTCGCGAAGAGCCAGCGTCACTGCCCCCAGTGCGGCGCTCCGCAGAATCCCGACAAGCGGCACTACCCTCCTCCGGATCAGCAGACGCGCGCCGAAGGCCATGCGTTCGTCGGCGGCGATCGCACCTGCCCATCGTGCAGCGCACCGATGGGCGCGCTGGCGAAGAACTGCACGCAGTGCGGCTCGCCGCTCGACGGCTCGCGCGAGGTCCACGGCATCGAGGATCGCCCGGCGCCGCCGCCGGCGGCTGCGAAGCCGGTCGCAAAGCGGAAGCGCTCGCACAAGTGGATCTACGTGCTGCTCGTGATCGCCGCGATCATCGTCGCGATCTGGGCGCTGTTCATTCGCAAGCACGAAGCCACGGTGACGGTTGCTTCGCATCGCTGGGCTCGCACGATCGGGATCGAGCAGCTCGGCCCGCATTCGCAATCGGCGTGGCGCGATCAGGTGCCGATCGCCGCGGCGATGCCGATGTGCGTGCGCAAGGAGCGCTCGACGCGGCAAGTTGCCGACGGCGAGGACTGCCACACCGAGCGTCACGACAAGAAAGACGGCACGTTCGAGCAGGTGAAGAAGTGCTCGCCGAAGTATCGATCGGAGCCAGTCGACGATGATTGGTGCACGTTCACGGTCATCAACTGGCAACGTGTCAGCGAAGTGCGCGCGTCGGGAACCGGCATGACGCCGGCGTGGCCCGACGTTCCGGCGATCACGCCGACGAGCCGGCCGGGTGCGCGCGAAGAAACGCTCACGCTCGACTTCGGTAGCGACACGTGCAACGTCGCCGATCCGATCTGGCGCAAGTACAGCGACGGTCAGAAGATCAAAGTCGAAGTCCGCGCGCGCTCGGGCGGCGTGGTCTGCGATTCGCTCTAGTTCGCGGGCACCGGGCATTCACCGGCGACGCCGGCGCACGCGAGCTGCTCGGTCGTCACGCCGTACGAGCCGAGAAAATCCGAGCCGATCACGATGTCGTATTGGTGGCCGTCGCCGTCGCCCGACGGATCCATCGCGTGGACCGGGTCGTCGGGACGATCGATCTCGTAGAGCAAGCCGTCGGTCGCGGCGTGCAGGCCGGGTCCGGCGAGCGTGGTGCCCAAGATGAACCCGGGCACGCCGGCGGCGATCGTGAACGGCATCTGCGCGACGCCGCCGGTGTCGCCGAGCGCGCCGTGCACGGTCGTGATCGGGTCGAGCTGATCGCGCATGTACTCGGCGACCGCGCCGCCCCAGCTGTGCGACGCGACGATCACGTTGCGCGGCGCGCCGGTCGAGCTCGGGTTCGCGGCGAGATACGCCTGGATCTTCGCGTAGAGATCGTTCGCGTCGGTCGTCGCATCGGTCGCGTTGTACGCGAGCAGGTTGGCGAAGATCGATCCGGTCGCGCAGCTGTTCTCGCCGCCGAGGTTGACGACGTGGATGTGGATGCCTTCGTAGCTGATGTATTCGAACGATTGCAGCGTCGTGAAGCCGGCGCCCCACAAGCCGAACGTCAGCGCGCTCGGATCGATGCCGGCGCGATGCGCGGCGCCGATCGCTTGCTCGAACACGATCGCGTCGCCGGCGACGGTCGCGTTCTGACGGACGTCGATCGTCGGGCTCGTGCTGTTCGTGCTCGCGGCGACCGCTTCGATCGGCGCGCCCAAGTAGTTGTACGAGCCGGTGCCGGGCACCATCGCGATCAGGTCGCCGTCGCGGATCGCGTCGGCCCAGACCGTATCGATCGGCTGCGGTGGCGGCGCGGCCGACTCTTCCGCCTGCATGGCGCACCCCGCCAGGACCGTAACGACCGCGAGCGCGTGACGCATCGCGCGCGTATCGAGCAGCGTTCGTGCCAGGCTAGCGGCGCGACATCGTTGCGATCGCGACCGGCAGCTCGAGTTGCCATGGCTACAGCGCTTCGTCGACGTGGACGATGCCGCCGGCGAACGGCGCGATCGTCGTGCTGCGCAACGCCTGCGCCGCGCAATCGGCAAACGCGCCGTCGGCACCTTGCAGCACGAGCCTGGTGATCTGCCCCGACGGCGCGATCGTCAGGCCGGCTTCGACGGCGCCGCCGCCGTACGTCGACCGGCATTGCGCGACGAGCCGCGCCGCGCCGCTGCTCAGGATCGCGACGTCGACCGCCTTCGCATCCGGCGGCGGGCCGAGCGGTGGCGGTTGCGCGACGGGTATCTCGTCGGCCGCGACCGCGTAATCCGCGCCGTCGTATTGCTGGTCGTAGAGCCGCATCGGCGCACATGCGCCCAAGCACACCAACCCCAAGAGCGTTGCCTTCGTCATGCCATCGATGTGCGCATCGCGTCTTGCTGGCCCGTGTAGCGGGTGCGAACGACTGTGAACGGCTAAGCTGCGCGCGTGCTGGTCGAACGCATCGTCGATTCCGGGGTCGTCCCCGAGCCGGTGCTACGTGCGGCGATCCGCGCCGTGTGCCGCATGCGGCTCAAGGACGAAGCGAAGCGCGATCCGGCCGCGTTCGTCGCGTCGTTGCGCGCGTCCGATGTCGCGATCGAGACCGCGGCGGCGAACGCGCAGCACTACGAGGTGCCGGCGCAATTCTTCGAGCGCGTGCTCGGGCCGCACCTCAAGTACTCGTCGAGCTACTGGCCGGCCGGCGTGCACGAGCTCGGCGCTGCCGAAACCGCGATGCTCGAGCTCTATGCCGAGCGCGCGCAGCTCGCCGACGGCCAGGCGATCCTCGACCTCGGCTGCGGCTGGGGCTCGTTCGCGCTGTGGGCCGCGCGGCGATTCCCGAACAGCGCGATCACGGCGATCTCGAATTCGGCGACGCAACGCGCGTTCATCACG
>DASXEF010000814.1:0-16505 GCA_036490255.1 Kofleriaceae bacterium | reverse complement strand
GGTCGCGCATCTACTCGCGCGGTTTCAGCTCGAGCCGTCACGCACGGGACTGCGCCACCTCGCCGACCAAGCGAAGGGGATCGCCGAGCGGCTCGGCAAAGCCGAGCTCGTCGTTCACGTCGAGGATAACGGCGCGCGCCTCGACCGCGCGATCTGGAGCCCGTTCTGGCAGGCGTTCGTGCACGCGGTTCGCAACGCGGTCGACCACGGCATCGAGTCCGCCGACGAGCGCGTCCGCGGCGGCAAGCCCGCCGGCGGCTCGATCTGGCTGCGCACGTTCGAGCGCGACGACGGCGTCGTGATCGAGCTCGAAGACGACGGCGCCGGCATCGACTGGGCCGCGATTCGCGCGCGCGCCCGCGTGCTCGACCTGCCGTGCTCGACCGCATCCGAGCTCGAGGTCGCGCTGTTCGCCGACGGGTTCTCCACCGCCGACGCGGTGAGCGAGATTTCGGGCCGCGGCGTCGGGCTCGGCGCGCTGCGCGCTGCGACGACTCAGCTCGGCGGCGTGATCGAGATCCACAGCCGGCGCGGCGCGGGCACGACGTTTCGCATGCGCTTCCCCCGGCCACGCCCTTCGGCGGTGGCGATCGCGTCGTAGATCGTACTCGAAATGCTGCGGCGCTCGATCGAGAGGCACGAGCCGATTCGTCGTTAGTCGTGTCGCGAACGCTGTTCGGATCGATCGCGTCGCAGATCGTACTCGTACTCGTACTCGTACTCGAATGCTGCGGCGCTCGGCCGCTCGCGTTGCACATGCGAGAGGTACGAGCCGATTCGTCGTTAGTCGTGTCGCGAACGCTGTTCGGATCGATCGCGTCGCAGATCGTACTCGTACTCGTACTCGTACTCGAATGCTGCGGCGCTCGATCGCTCGCGTTGCACATTCGAGAGGCACGAGCCGAGCGTTAGGGGTCCCGCGTCGCGTCGCGAACGCTGTTCGACTGATCGATCAACTCGCGTCTTCGAGTACGAGTACGAGTACGAGTACGAGTACGATTTTATGGCTTCACGAACTTCAGCGCGAACAGGTCCTGCGTGTGCTTGCGCGGATCGGTGCTGTCGGGATCCGCATTCCAATCGCGCGTGTCGCCCGGGTTGCGCATGAAGTCGCTTTCCGCGGCCAGCTTGAAGCCGGCGCGTTGCACTTCGTCTTTGACCACATCTTCGTCGATGCGATGCAGCGGCTCGCACGCGGTCTTGCCGCTGCCCGGCTTCGCGCTGTTGTCGATCACGACGTAGACGCCGCCCGGCTTCAGCGCCGCGAACACCGCCGCGTCCAGCTTGTTCTCGTCGTCCTTCTCGGCGACCACGTCGTGGAATGCCGCGACGAACGTGACCGCATCCAGATCCTTCGCATCGGCAGGTAGCGGCGTGTTCCAGTCGAGCGCGACGTGCTTGGTGTTCGCGAGGATCGGCTCCGCGAGCCGCGTCTTCTGCCACAGCTGCGTCAGGCCTGGATCTTCGGGGGCGCCCCAATGCGGCGTGTCTTGCGCGAGCACGCTGCCCGTCGGTCCGACCGCCCGGGCGAGCAGCTCGCTCGTGTAGCCACCGCCGGCGCCGAGGTCGGCGACGTGCATGCCAGGCGCGACGCCGACGAACGCCAGCAGCTCGGCCGGCTTGCGCTGTTTGTCGTGCGCGCGATCGCGGTCTTGTCGATCCGGAGCGGCGACGAGCGCGGCGAACCCCGAGCCGCTGCCTTGCGATGGCGATGGCGCCGGCGCGGGCGGCGGTGACGATCTCGTTTTCGAGCACGCAGCGACGGCGACCACCAACACGAGCGAGCGTTTCATGCGACCAGGCTAACGCGGGCGCGGCGCCAGAACCGCCGTACCACGCGGTACGTCGCAGGTTCCGGCCGGCACTCGAGTTGCTTCGTGATGGCGCTACCGATGGATCTCATAGGCGTCGAGCTCGAAGTTGAGGCGTTGACGCTCGCGGCCGCGCGCACTGTGGCGGGGCCGCACCATGCGTGAGCCGGTCACGAGCCTGCGCGAGCTCGACGAGCGCGATACGCGACCGATCCTGCTGCCGCGGCCGATCCTCGTGGTCGACGACGTGCCGGCCAACCTCGTCGCGATGGAGGCCGCCCTCGCGAGCCTGAACCGCGAGATCCTCAAAGCCAGCTCCGGCACCGAAGCGCTCGGCCACCTGCTCGAGCGCGACGTCTGCCTGGTGCTGCTCGACGTCCAGATGCCCGGTCTAGACGGCTTCGAGACGGCCGCGATGATCCGCGCCCGCGACCGCTCGAAGCACCTGCCGATCATCTTCGTCACCGCCTACGACGAAGACAGTGACAACGTGCGGCGTGCCTATCGGCTCGGCGCCGTCGATTTTCTGTTCAAGCCGATCGAGACCGAGATCCTGGTCGCGAAGGCATCGGTGTTCATGGAGCTGCAGGATCAGGCCGAAGAGCTCGCCGCCGAGCGGTTGCGCCGCGACTTCGAAGCGGCGCGTACCGAGTACGAGATGCACATGTTGCGGCGCCAGATGGAGCGCGAGCAAGCCACGAGCGCCGCGCTTGCCGAGATCGATCGCCGCAAGGACGACTTTCTCGCGATCCTCGGTCACGAGCTGCGCAACCCGCTCGCGCCGATCCGCGCCGCGATCGAGCTGATCAAAGTGCGCCCCGATCGGCTGACGCCGAAAACGATCGAGATCCTCGATCGCCAGACGAATCAGCTCACGCGGTTGCTCGACGACATGCTCGACGTCTCGCGTATCAAGGCGAACAAGATCGAGCTGCACCACGCGTGCTACGACCTCCGCGACATCGTCGAGCTCGCGATCGCGACGGTGCGGCCGCGGATCGACGAGCGCAAGCACGAGCTCGTCGCGCTGCTCGGCGAGGTGCCGGTCGGCGTCCGCGGCGATCAGGTGCGGCTCGCGCAGATCGTGACCAACTTGCTCGTCAACGCCGCGCGCTACACCGATCCGGGCGGCCGCATCGAGGTCGCGTGCGAGGCGACCGCGACGAACGGGATCGTGCGCGTCAGCGACAACGGCATCGGCATCGCGCCGGAGTTGCAAGACCGCATCTTCGAGATGTTCGTGCAGGAGCGCGTCCGCATCGACGGCTCGGGCGGGCTCGGCTTGGGGCTCGCGCTCGCGAAACAGCTCGTCGAGCTCCACGGCGGCACGATCACCGCGACGAGCGCGGGTCGCAATTGCGGCACCACGTTCGCGGTCAGCTTCCCGCTGCTCGCGCACGTCGTCGAAGCACCGGTGCTCGCCGAAGGCACGCGCGAGCGCGCCGCGCCGCTGCGCGCCGTCGTGATCGACGACAACGCCGACGCGCGCGAGCTGTTGTGCGCGATGCTCGAGTCGCACGGCCACATCGTGAGGAGCGCGGGCGACGGTCCCGGCGGGCTCGCGCTGATCGAACGCGATCGTCCCGACGTCGCGCTGGTCGACCTCGGCTTGCCCGGCTTCGACGGGCTCTCGCTCGCACGCGCGGTGCGCGAGCAACATCCGGCGCTGCAAACGCGACTCGTGGCACTCACCGGCTACGGCCAGGCCGACGATCGCGAGCGCACGAAAGCGGCCGGCTTCGACGCGCACCTGACCAAGCCGACGAGCGTCGACGACATCCTCGCGTCGCTCGTTCAAGCGCGCAAGTAAGCCAGGATCGCTCGCACCGCTTCGTCTTTCGCCGCCGCGATCGATAACCCACGCGGTCGCCCGGCGACCACGCCATGGGCGAACGCGTCGATCATGTGTGTGACGACGAACAGCGTGCGCTCCAGATCGCGACGCTTCGCCGGCATGTGCGACGCGATCGCGAGCTGCAGCGCGCCGCGCAAGCTCTCCGCGCCGGCTCCGCGATGCGGCAACTCGGCGTCGAGCAGCGCGTAGAGCTCCGGATCCGGCGCGTGCGCGTCGATCAGCGCTTCGAGTAACGCGCGTAGCATTACCTCGAGGGACGCATCGGCGTGCGCGACCAGCGTCGACTCGACGAGCCGGCCGATCTGCTCGACGTGGCGGTCGTGGAGCGCGACGAAGATGGCGCGCTTGTCGGGAAAGTATTGATACACCGAGCCGACGCTCACGCCCGCGACCTCGGCGATGCGGTTCGTCGTCACCGCATCGACGCCGGACCGCTTCGCGATGCGGACGACCGCATCCATGATCGCGTCGACGGTCGCGACCGCGCGCCGCTGCTGCGGAGCTCGCCTCGGCATTCGCTAATCTGAGCAACTGTTTAAGTTTTGTCAATTCGCGCCTCTTTCTAGAGGCTTCCCCGTCGCGAAACGCGAGCTGCCACGGCGTGGTGGGACGTATAGGTTTATGAGCAAACGCTCATGATTCCCGTCGCTCTTATTCGCGGTAGCGCCCGCGCATCCGGTTGGACGCGCAAGCTCGCCGACGCGCTGTGTCGCCTCGCACCCGCCGAGCTCGAGCTCCGCGACCTGGCGATCGCCGATCTGCCGCTCTATCAAGAGGAGCTCGAGCTCCCCGAGCCGCCTGCCGCATGGGCGCGCTTTCGAGCCGAGCTGCGTGCGTGTCGTGCGGTGCTCTTCGTCACGCCCGAGTACAACCGGTCGATGCCGGCGGCGCTGAAGAACGCGATCGACATCGGCTCGAGCCCGGACGATTGCAGCGTCTGGGCGGCCAAGCCCGGCGCGATCGCCAGTCACTCGCCCGGCATGCTCGGCGGTTTCGGCGCGAATCATCACCTGCGCCAAGCGCTGGTGTTTCTAAATGTGCCGGTGCTCCAGCAGCCCGAGCTCTACCTGTGCCGGAGTGACGAGCAGTTCGACGCGACCGGCGAGCTGCGCGATCCGCGCGTCCGCGAGCTGCTCGCGGATTTCATGATCGCGGTCGGCAACTGGATCCAGCGGTTCTAGCGCACGCGCCGCGACACATACGGCTCGCGTGTGATCGTCGCGAGCTTCGCACGCGCGTCTTCGATGATCGCGCTGACCACGCGCTCGGGCAGCTCGCCCTCGATCACGATCGTCGTCGCATCCGATTCGGTGTAACGCACGATCACGCCGTCGACCGCGATGCGCACGATGTTGTAGTCGTCGTCCTCGCGCGCCGCGCTCGCGTGCTCGACCGGCGGCGTGTAGCGCGCGGCGTACTGATCGCGGTCGGGCTCGAAGCCGATCTCGGCGATCTCCGCGACGCGACGCGCTTCGTCGGTCCACGGATACGTCACGAACGACCGGATGCGCCACAGGTTGCCGTGCCGGTTGTCGGCACGCTCGACGCGCCAGATCGTCCACTTCCGCGCGGTCAGCCGCGTCCACGTCATCGAGTCGAGCGCGAGCGCGTAGTCGTCGACGTTCTCGACGAGATCGTCGGCGCCGTCGCGGATGCCGCCGCGCACGACGATCGATCCGGCATCGAGCTCGGCGGTGTGCTTGTAGAGCCAGCCCGGCGACTCGCCGGTCGCCTCGAGCCGCGACATCGCGAGCGTGCGGGTATCGAGCGCGAGCAGCTGCGTCTCCGTGCCGCGCTGGCCGGCGTAGCCGAGGCTCCCGACGAGGATGATGCGATCGGCGACGACTGTCGCGGTGTGAAAATCGGTCGGCGGGAAGATGTCGCGCGGATAGCCGTAGATCTCGAGCTCGCCGCCCGGCGCTTCGACGATCGCGTCGTTGTAGATGAAGAAGTCCGGGTCGTAGTAATCCTCGTGTTCGCCGGCGAGCGAGATCACGCGGCCGTCGGCGAGCTCGGTGCGGCTCTGGCCGAAGCGGTTGTTGCACCAGCACGGTCCGGCGCCCATCGACGACGGGCCGCCGGCGTGCTTGTTCGCCATCCACGCGTTCATCTCGGGGTCGCGCGCGATCCACGCCCACACCCGGTTCGTCAGCCGTTCGGGATTCGTCGTCCCGAGCCGCGGCGCGCGCCACTCCATGAACAGCTCGCGACTGATCTCCGGCGGTAGCGAGCTCATGACTGCTTCGGCTGCTTCGGCTGCTTGCGCGGCAACTTCGTCGCGGCATCGAACGCGGTGCGCAACCACGCGCGCAGCTCGTCGGGCTCGTCCATCATCGATTCGGGGAGCATCACCTTGTCGCTGCGTCGCTTGCCGTCGCCCATCGGATCGAACCACGATGCGCCGTCGAGCGCGAGCGCTTCGCTGCGCTTCGGCTCGGGCAGCAGCACCATCACCGAGCGCCCGAACAGGCCGGCGAAGACGTTGCCGTTCACTTTTGCCGCGACGCCGCCGAACAGGTTCAACGTCTGCACGCGCGGATCGTTCGGCAGCGCGGCGCGAAACAACGGATGGTGCTCCGGCGGGACTTTCACCCAGGCCATGGCCGGAGCATACGCTCACTCGATGCCGATCGTCGCGACGTCGTGCGGTAGCGCCGATCGATGCGGCGGTACGCGCGGCAGGTGGCTCGATCGCCGTCGCGAGCGCGCCGGGTCGCGGCACGCGCTTCACGTTCGCGTTTACCGACGATCAGCGGTTCTTCGCGACGATGGCCGTGTTGAGCGCCGACGCGAAGCCGAGCCAACCGAGATAGGGCACGACGGCTCTCGCAGCCGCGGGCTCGACCTCGCGCGCGGCCGCGGCGAACCCGACCGCAGCGGCGTCGAGCGCCGCCATGTCGACGAGCGCGAGGCCCGGCTTGCGCGCGCCGAAGAACAGCGGCGTCCACAGCGCGTTGAGGCCGAGTTGCGCGCCCCACAGCGCGAGCGCGCGCGTGCGCTCGGCCGAAGGCTCGGCGGTCCAGACTTTCCAGCCCGCGTACGCGATCGTCGCGTAGAGCACCGTCCACACCGGCGCGAACACGGTCGCAGGCGGCTGGTAGCTCGGCTTGCGCAGCAGCCGGTACCACAGTCGCTTCGGGCTGCCTTTGCCGCGCATCGCGAGCGTACCGAGCGCCGCCGCACCGTAGGCGAGCGCACCGAAGCCGAGCGCTGCCAGCGCAGAATGCTTTCGCGTCATGCGCCGAGCAAGTGCAAGCGCGACGCCGAACGAGCGCGAGAATCTAGCGCCCTGGATTTGAGGTTCGCGATCTGATCGCGAGCTTTACGTTCCACGGCACTAGCAGCGCGCGCGAGCGCGACGACCTTCACACACGAACATGGTCTCGACGCGGGCGAGCGTCCACGCATCGACCGACGTACACCGCGCGGTCACGAGCAACGCCTCCAACCACAACAACGCCTCGGGAACATCAGCAATCATGCTGAATAAATCGGCCGCCGACTCTGCGTGTCAATGACACTACGAGCTCAGACCGTCGGCAGGCGGAGCGTGAACGTCGTGCCGCGACCCGGCCTCGACTCGAACGCGATCTCGCCGCCGTGGCGCTGCGCGATCACCGCGCGCGCGATCGCGAGCCCCTGCCCGCTGCCTTTGCCGACGTCCTTCGTCGTGAAGAACGGATCGAACACGCGGTCTTTGATCGCGTCGGGGATGCCGGTGCCGGTATCGCCGATCGCGATCACGATCGCGCCGGCGCCGGCGTCGAAGCGCGTCGCGACGCGCAACGTGCCGCGGTCCGGCTGACCGGCCATCGCATGCACGGCGTTGACGATGATGTTGAGCAGCGCTTGATTGAGCTCGCCGGTGTAGCCGAGCGCGATCGGCAGCTCGCCGAGCTCGGTGACCACGTCGGCGACCTTCGCGCATTCGTGGCGCGTGAGCGCGAGCGTGGTCTCGATCGCTTCGTTGACGTCGAGCTGGCGCTTCGCGTCGCTGCTCGGCTGCGCGAACGTCTTTACCGACCGCACGATCGTCGCCGTCCGTTCGAGGCACTCGTTCGCGAGCTGCAGCGATTCGGGCAGGTTCGTCGCGAGGAACTCGAGCTCGTCGGCTTGCTCGGGCGTGGCCGTGCCGTCGCGATACGCGCGCGCGATCGCGACCAGCTCGCCGACGTTCTCGTCGACGAACGCGACGCTGCCGACGATCACCTGCAGCGGCGTGTTGATCTCGTGCGCGATGCCGGCCGCGAGCCGGCCGACCGACTCGAGCTTTTGCGCGAGCCGCAGCTCGACCTCCGCGCGCTCGCGCATCGCGACCTCGCGGCGGAGCTCGGCGTGCGCGGTCGCGAGCGAATCGGTCGCGATCACGCGTCGCCAGAACTCGGCGTTGAGCTGCTTTGCCTGCACCTCGCCGTAGACGAACTGGCTGAGCAGCGCGAACGCGAGCACGCCACCGTCGCGCATCGGCAACACGAACGGCGCGGCGAGCAGCGGCAGCCGGCTCCACCGCGACCACATGCCGTGGATGTACAGATCAGGCGACGCACCGTACGTGCCGCTCGCACGAAACACCAGCGACGCCGCGAGCAGCAGCATCGTGTTCGCGTCGAGGCCGCGCTTCGCGACCTCGTACACGAGGTACGTGTCCCATACGAACATGACCGAGGCGGCCGCGACCGCGACGACGCGACGCCAGACATCGGGCTCGACCTGACGCGCATGTGTGCTGCGGTGGTATGCGAACGCGCGTCCGATCGCGATCGCGAGCTGCGCCCCGAGCGCGGCGATGGTCGGACCGACGTCGCCGACCGGCGCGTCGAGCACGAGCAGCAAATACGCCCCGAACAGCGCCGGGTAGAAGAATGACGCGACGCGAATCCGGCCGACGACGGTCTCGAGCGCGATCGTGGTGCGGCGGCGCCGAACCTCGGGATCCGCGTCGTCCAACGCCACCGGCCACGCACGCTTCACGGATCGTAAGACGGCCGGATTCCGCGGGCGTCAATGCCACGAAACACGCGAGAACGTCGTCGCGTTGCCGGAGCCGGCGTCGCTGTACATGCCGAAGTAGGCGTCGCCGTCGACCGTCCACACGTCGGTGACGTTCCACGCCGCGGCCGGCGGCGAAACCTGCGCGATCTGCGACGCCGGCAACCACGCGCCGTTCCACAACAGCGTGCCGACGATGGTCGAACCGATCGCGTAGAGCACTGCGGGGCGCGATGCAGCGTCGGTCGCGATCACCGCGTGACGCGCGGCGGCGTCCGTCGCCGGCTGCGGCGTGGCATCGGCGGCGATCGCGCCGGTCGGATCGATCGCCGCGACGTGCAAGCCGCCGCCGGCGCTGTATGCGATCAGCACGCTGCCCGACGGCGCGCTCGCGAGCGACAGGCTCGCGTCACTGCGAAGGCTCGACGCGCCGAACGCGCTCGTGATCGTCGCCGGCGCGCCGATCAGAAAGTCGTCGTTGGCCGAGGGCGTGATCGTCCACGCGAGCAGCTGCTTGTCGACGGGAAACCCGGCGGCCACGACGATCGGCGCCGCCGTGCCGCCCGCGAGGTTCGAGCTCACCGTCACCAAGTACGAGCTCGGGCCATCGCCGGTCGCGTAGTCGTTGGGCAACAGCTGATCGTCGCTGCCGGTCTGCGCGTGATCGGTGGCCCTCGCCCAATCGGCTTGGCTCGCCGGCTCGACGCCCGCGGTCGGCGTGGTGATCGCGAGCTTGACGATGCCCGTCGTTCCCGTCGACGGGCCGGTGCCCGCGAACACGAGCCGATGGTTGCCGCTCGCATCGACGATCTCGGCGAGGTCGCGCGGGCCCGGGCTATCGCCGCCGTCGTCGAAGAACGAGAACGCGCTGCCGAACGTGAAGCCGGTGATGTCGCCGTTCGCGTGCATCGGCTTCCACGCCGCGTATTGGTCGAGGTCGCTCGTGTCGAGCCACGACAGGTGGAAGGCGTGATCGATCGTGTCCTGACAGCCGCCCATCGCGTTGAGCCCGATGGTGGTCGGCGGGTCGAGCACGTAGCGCGTCCACGTCGCGCCGTGATCGATCGAGACGTACGCGCGCAGCGTCGGCATGACATCGCCCTCGCGAAAGATCACGAGGTCGCCGTTCATGCCGGGCGTGTTGTCGACGAACACGAGGTGCGTGCCGTCGGGCTCCGAGCCGGTCTCGTTGACGCCGGCGGTATCGACGCTGCCGGTCGGCAACGGAAACGCCGTCGGCGGCGCGGTGTCGGCGTCGGCGTTGCCGTCGGGTTGGGCGCCGTCGACGACGGTCTCGAACCCGATCCGACCACACGCCCCGAGCGCGATCAGGATAGCGAGTGTGCGCAACGCGCTTCGAGCATAACAAACGTCAGCCCACGTGTGACCGCCTACATCTTGCTGTCACGC
Organism: Kofleriaceae bacterium; assembly: GCA_036490255.1. Taxonomy (GTDB): domain Bacteria; phylum Myxococcota_A; class Polyangia; order Haliangiales; family Haliangiaceae; genus JABFXX01. Next base: position 6,440 of record DASXEF010000814.1, on the reverse strand, counting down.
AATGTGACGACGCTGACCGCGACCGACCACGAGTTGCGAATCGCCAGTGCGACGAGCGCGAGCACGCCGGCGGCGACGATCGTCGGACCGTGCGTGTCGCCCGGCTTGTCGATCGCGATCCCGCCGACCACCAGCGCCGCATAGCCGAGCGCCGGCAACACCGCGTACTGCAGCAGGTCGCGGCGCTCGCGCAGCGCGTTGCCGCGCAAGCCGTCGAGCAAGACGGACGCGGCGTAGATGATGCCGAGCGCGCCGATCGATCCGCACGAGATCGCGGATGACAACCGCGTCTGCGTCGGGAACATCAGCATCGCGGCGAGCACCAGCACGAGCGAGAACTGCAGCACCGACGGCGTCAGATACACGCGGATTCGCTTCGACTCCGACGCCGGAATGCGGTCGCTCGCGAGCGTGAGCACGACGAACAGCAGGCCGACCAACGTCGCCGCGGCGGCGGACGTGATCAAATAGAAGTTGCCCCAGGCCGCCGTTTCCATCGCCGTGAAGCTACAGCGCGAGCAATGCCGCGCAGTGCTCGACGGTCAGCATTCTGCGTTTCACGAGTGTCGTCGACATCGCGGCGCGCACTTCGGGGTTGTGATCGTAGGCGCGCGCCGTCGCGTAGAACACCTCGACCGCGGCGCGATCGCCGGTGTCGGGATGACCGACGAGCAGGAACCGCACGAGCGCGACGCGCAACACGAGGTGCATGACGTGCTCGAACAGCGTCTCCGAGACCGGATACCAATCCTGCAGCCAGTAGTTGCGGCTGTAACGCGCGAAGTAGCGATCGAGATCGCGCGTGTCGCGCCGCGCGACATGTGTTTCCCACAACCGCTCCGGGCCGAGCGCGGTGAGTCCGTCGACGTCGCTCGCGCCGTATTCCGCGGCGACCTTGCGCACGAGCGCGGTGAACGCCGGCGATGCATCGGCGCGCGCGTAGAGCATGCCGATCACCGATTGCAGCGCGAGCCCGGCCATCGGCGAGCTCGCCTCGCGCGTGGCGTGGAGCTCGGCGCGAGCGTCGCGCAGCTCGGCGATCGTGCTCGCGAGTCGCTCGGGCTCGGCGACCGTCGCCTCGCGGTGATAGAACGGCGCCAGCCGTGTCGCGAGCTCGGCGACGAAGTACAGCCGGCTCGCGAACGGAAACCCATCGTCGACGCAAAGCTCGACGATCGCGTCGCGCACCGTCTCGAACGCGGCGAAGTACGGCGGCGCGCCGTCGCGCGCGATCGATAGCCGCACGTTCTCGCGACCGAACGCCTCGCGCGGTGCGGGCACGAGCGCGCCGTCGTCGGCGAGCAACACGAGCCGTGCGACCTCGGGACACGACATCTTGCCGGTGAGCTCGATCCGATCGCCGAGCTGGCCGATCACGCGCGGATACGACGCGCACACGTCGGGCAACGCGGTCTCACCGAAGCGCGCGTGCACGCTGCACAGTCCGGTGGCGTCGAGCGCCGGGCACGCGCGATCGGGCAGCTTGCGCAGCACGACGACGCTGCCGCCGCGACCGTTCGGAATTCGCGCGACGAGCTCGTCGGCCTTGTCGCCGAGCGCGCCCGCGAGCCTGCCGTAGTCGTGCTGCGAGATCGGCACGTCCCACGCCTTGCAGCACGTGTCCTCGCACGCCGTGCCGATGCACTGGAACCGCGTCATGTAGCCAGCTGCGACGTGCATCGCCATCAGATCATAGCGACGAGCGACGCGGCGAGATAGAGCGCCGCGGCAAGTAGCAACGCGGTTGTCGATCCGGCGACGCGCAGCGCGAGCACCGCGACGATGCCGCCGACCACCGACGCGGCGCCGCCCGTCGCCCACAACCGAGCGATGCGATCGCCGTGGTGGGCGAGCAGCGTCGGAAACGGGCCGCCGATCGCGAGCCCGGTCGGCGCGAGCAGGAGCGCGACGATCACGAGCCGGCCGCTCGCGATCGCGTCGAGCCACGCGAGGTCGCGCACGATCAGCGCCGTCGCTGCGATCGCGATCGCAGCTGCGAGTGCCGCCCAGGCAACGCCGCGATCGAGCCGCCGCCAGCGCTCGCCGAACACCAGCGCGCCCGCGGCGCTCCACGCGAGCAACGCGAACAACACGAACGACACCGCATACAAGCTGCCGCCGGCGGCGAGCGTGAACCGCTGGATCAGCGCGAGCTCGACGCAGACGTACGCGGCGCTGAAGCACGTCGCGATCGCCGCCGGGCGCAGCGAGCCGCGCGCGAGGACGATCACCAGCATCATCGCGCCGACGAGCACCCACAACCGACCCGGCTCGGCGAGCGCCGTCGACCACAGCCCCTTCGTGTTCTGGAAGAAATACGGCCGCTCGTCGTGGACGGGCGACAGATCGTCGCGAGCGGTCGCGCCGAGCTGTTTCGGATCGAGCAGCTGCGCGCGGCGCTCGGGCGGATCGCCCGGTCCCCACAACAGCTCGGCCGGCTCGACGTCGAGCTGATCGGCGACATCGAGCGGCATCGGCGACGTGCGCACGACGATGAGGTAGCGATACGCCGTGTCGGGCTGCGGATCGCGCAGCACGGCGATGCCTTCGAGTGCGCGATCGCGATCGCCACCGAGCGCTTCGAGCACGGTCAACAGCTGGCGATACGCGTTGCCCGGATCGCTGTGGATCAGCACCAACGCGCCGGTCGGGCTCAAGTGGCTCACGTAGAGCCGCACGGCCTCGACGGTGTAGAGGTTCGCTTCCATGCCCGCCGGCTGCTCGGCGTGACTGTTTCCGGTCAGCGCCAGCGCGAGCTCGATCAGGTCGTAGTGCTCGTGCGTGTCGGCGAGAAATCGCCGCGCGTCCTCGGTGAACAACTGCACGCCGGGCTGGTGATAGACGTCGCGCGCGAACCGCGGCCAGCGCGCCAGCACGCCGGGCATCGCCGAATTGACCTCGACCGCATCGACGCGCGATGCGCCGTTTTGCTTCGCGAGCCACACGCTCGCACCGGCGCCGGCGCCCAGCACGAGCACGTGATCGGGATGCAGCGCGCGATACGGCAGCGACATCAACAAGCCCCACGTGCGCTCGAACGCGGTCGACTGGACCATGTACGTCGGGCTCATCCCGTCGGTGAACACGCCGAGTCGCGTGGCGTCGCCGGGCGTCTTGTGGACATCGAGCCGGCCGAGCGGGCTCCACGCCGAATCGACGACATCGCGCGGCGACGTGCTCGAATCGAGCATCGCCTTCTCGGATTGACCCGATCGCAGCAGCGCGCGCAGCGGACCGTCGGGCAACGGGATCACGAGCAAGCCGAGATGCGCCGCGACGATCGCCGCGAGCGCGACGCGGCGCTTTACCAACACGCACGACAACAGGCCGAGCGCGCTCACGATCTGCGTCGGCGAGAGCGGGCCGATCAGGTGCGGCGTGACGAGGCAGCCGATCGCCGCGGCGCCGAGATCGATCGCGTAGGTCGTGCGCGCGACGTCGTGACCGCGCTCGGCGTACGCATCCGAGACGAGCATTCCGGCGAACGCGAACGGCAGGATCGTCACGGTCACGAGCACCGGCAACGCCGCGCCGGCGATCGCCACGGCGGCGACGACCCACAATGCGAGCGCGAGCCCGAGCGGCGCGCACGCGATCGCGCGCGGCCAACGCACGCGGATCGCGGCGCCGAGACCGAGGCCGAGCAGCGCGATCGACAGCGCGGTCGACGTGGCCTGCGAGCTGCCGATATACGCGAACAGGCGCGTCGACGTCAGCTCGAGCACCAGCGTCACGAACGTGACGATCGCGATCGTTGCGATCAGTCGTCGGCGCACTTGGAATACGTGCAGTGGTCCGACGCGCAGTCGGAGTCGTAGGTGCACGCGACGCCCGTGCCGAGCTGTTTGTCGCCGCTCTGCGACGCGCAGGCGCCGTACGTGCACTCGCCGGAGGCACAGTCCGAGCTGTACGTGCACTTGACGCCGTTACCGAGCTTCTTGTCGCCGCCGTTCTCCGACGCGCAAACACTAAACGTGCATTCGCCGGACGCGCAGTCCGAGGAGTACGTGCACGCGACGCCGTTCGCGAGGCCGCGCGTGCGCTCCGGCGGCGCATCGGGCGGGACGGTCGCCGCCGCCGTGCTGCGACCACCGCCATAGCTCGCGCGCACGCGCTGCTTCGGCGCGGACTTCGTGGCCGGCTGCGTTGCCGCGGCGCGCTCGAGAGGCCCCATTGTCGCGCTGCCGACCGCGGGCCCCGCCGCCGCCGATCCCACGCAGGCCGACCCGGCCCACTGCGGGCATTCGATCAGCTTGTTGCGGTCGGGTTTGTCGCAGGCGACGAGCGCGATCAGGAGCACGAAGATCCGCATGAACCTCTGAGGGCGACAACCCGGCTCGACCTGCACAAATTTTCGCATCAACCGTGCTCGACTGCCACGCCTGCCTCGGTCAGTGCGGCGATCGTCGCGGCGGGCACCTTCGACCACCGCACGTTGATCTGCGCGAGACTCGGCAGCTTCGTGATGCAGCTCGGCAGCTTCGCGACCTGCGTGCTCTGCAGCTCGAAGTCGCGCAGCGACGTCATCCCCGCGATGTCGTCGGGGACGCTGCGGATCGAGCCGTTGCCGATGCGCAGCGATTCGAGCTTCGCGAGCCGGCACACGCTGGGCGGGACCGCTTTCATCTTCTTCATGTTGCCGATGTCGAGCCGGCGCAGCTTCGGCAGCTTCGCGATGTCGTCGGGAATATCGACGAGCTCGGTGCCGAGCAGCTCGAGCGCTTCGAGGTTGTCGAGCTGCCACAGCACGGCCGGCAGCTCGGTGAACGGGTTGAACGCGAGCGATAGCGACGTCAGCCACGGCGCGGCGTCGGCGATCTCGTCCGGCAACGTCGTCAGGCTCCCGCCGTGAAAGCTGAGCCCGGTGAACGGATGCCGCGCACGCCGCGCCGCGAGGTCGCCGAACAATCCGCGCGGCAGCTCGTGCAGATCCATGTGACTCGCCCAGCCGCCGTGCGCGGACCAATGCCAGTACACCTCGCCGAGCTGGACGCCGGGCTCGTCGTCGCGCTGCGCGCGGTCGACCGTCGCGTCCAAGATCAGCGCGCGCGTCGCCGCGTCTTGTTCGAATGGGATCGTCGCCGCGACCTTGCGGTGAAACAGCGTCGCCTTCGCGATGTCGAGCCGATACGGATGGTCGAACGCGCGAAGGCGCTGCTCGATCACGTGCTCCGGCGCGTTCGCGAGCGTCTTGTACGCCGCCTTGAACGCCGCGAAGTCGGCGACGAGCTTGGCCGCCGCTGTGGTCGCGCGTTTGCGCACGGCCGCATCGGCATGCACGAACGCGAGTGCGACGAGCTCGGCCGCGACATCCGGCGGCGCCGGCGCGACGACCTTGTTGATCGCCGCGACGATCGCCGCGGGATCGCGGCTGCGCATCGGCTGGACCGCGGCCGAGCAGATGTTCGGCAGCTCGGTCGCGAACTCCTTCATCAGCACGCATCCTACGCCGTGGTAGATTCGTGCGCCGTCGTGACGACCACGCAGCACGACTCGATCGTCCCGAACGAATGGTATTGCCCGACGTGCGAGCAGCAATTCGCCCTCGGTGATCGATGCCCGAGCGATGGCACGCGCCTGGTCAAGGTCACGCCGCGCGCCGATCCGTTGCTCGGCCGCGACCTCGAAGGTCGCTACACGATCGTCGAGAAGCTCGGCGAAGGCGGCATGGGCGCGGTCTATCGCGGCACGCAGCACTCGGTCGGTCGCGAGGTCGCGATCAAGGTCATCACGCCGAGCCTGGTGTCGCAGACCGAGGTCATCAAGCGCTTCCTGCGCGAGGCGAAGCTCGCGAGCCGGCTGTCGCATCCGAACGCGGTCGCGGTGCTCGACTTCGGCCAGACCGCCGACGGCGTGTTCTATCTCGCGATGGAGCTCGTCAAAGGCCGCACGCTCGACGACGTGTTCCGCGCCGACGGCGTGTTCCGGCCCGAGCGCGTCGTCCGTATCGGCACGCAGATCTGCGACGCCCTCGCCGGCGCCGAAGCGCTCAAGATCGTGCACCGCGATCTCAAGCCGTCGAACATCATGGTGCTCGCCGGCACGCGCGATCTCATCAAGGTGCTCGACTTCGGGCTCGCAAAATCCGTCGCGCCCGATTCGGCCGCCACCACGATGACCGGCTCGGGCGCGTTGCTCGGCACGCCCGCGTTCATGCCGCCCGAGCTCGCGCTCGGCCAGCCGTGTGACGGCCGCGCCGATCTGTACTCGCTCGGCTGCATCCTCTACTTGCTCGCCGTCGGGCAGCTGCCGTTCACCTCGAACAACGTGCACGAGCTGCTCGCAGCGCATGCGAGCGAGCGTGCGCCGCGCGTGCGCGACGTGCCCGACGCGCTCGCGGATGTGATCGCGCGCTTGCTCGAGAAGGATCCCGCCGCGCGCTATGAGACCGCGGCCGAAACTCAGGCCGCGCTCGACGCCGCGATCGACGTGCGCGCGTT
>DASXEF010000776.1:0-14165 GCA_036490255.1 Kofleriaceae bacterium | reverse complement strand
GCCGCGGTCTCGGCGGTGTCGAGCTCGAGCACGTGCCGGAGCACCATGACCTCGCGGTTGCCCTGCGGGATGCGATCGAGGCACGCCTCGAGCAGCTTGCCGAGCTCGCTGCGGTCGAGGTCGTGCGCGGGCGTGCCGTCGGCCGCGCCGTCGGGCGCCACCTCGGCGAGCAGCGGCCGCCGGCGCGTCACCGAGATCGCCTCGTGGACCGCGATGCGCGTCGCCCACGTCGTGAACGCCGCCTCGCTGCGGAACTGCGGCAGCGCGCGGAAGATCGCCAGCCACGCCTGCTGCAGCACGTCCTCGGCGTCCGCGTCCGAGCGCGTGATCGCGCGCGCCGCGCGATACAGCCGCTGGTTGTGGCGGCGGACCAGTATCTCGAACCGCGCCGCGTTGCCGCCGACGATGTCGGCGACCAGCTCGGCGTCGGTCGCGGTGGCCGCGGGCGCGGTGGCAGACCTCGTCATGCCTATCCGACGCTCCTCGCGGCCGTCCCGTTACATCACGCCAGGCCGGCCTGCTTCGCGACTTCCGTCGCGAAGTCGTCCTTCTTCTTGTCGAGGCCCTCGCCGAGCTCGAACCGGACGAAGCGGCGGATCTTGATGTTCTCGCCGATCTTCGCGATCAGCTCCTGCTGGAGCTGCTCGATCGTCTTGTCCGGATCTTTGACGAACGGCTGGTCGAGCAAGCAGGTCTCCTTGAGCCACTTCGAAAGCTGGCCCTCGGTGATCTTCGACAGCATCTCGTCGGCCTTGTTCGCGTGCTTCGGGTCTTCCTTCGCCTTTGCGATCAACACGGCGCGCTCGCGCTCCACCGCATCGGCCGGCACTTCATCTTTGCGCACGAACTGCGGGCCCATCGCCGCGATCTGCATCGCGACGTCGCGGGTGAACGCCTGGAAGTCCTCGTTGCGCGCGACGAAGTCGGTCTCGCAGTTGATCTCGACGAGCACGCCGATGCGGCCACCGGCGTGGATGTACGAGACGACGGCGCCTTCGGTCGCTTCGCGGCCGGCCTTCTTGGCCGCCTTCGCGAGGCCCTTCGTGCGCAGGTAATCGATCGCCTTGTCCATGTCGCCGGCGACTTCGGTCAAAGCCTTCTTGCAGTCGGCCATACCGGCGCCGGTGCGCTCGCGCAGATCTTTGATGAGCGTGGCAGTAACTTCCATGACGACTACTCCGCGTCCGGCGAAGCCGAAGCTTCCGGGTTGAACATCGCGCCGCCGGTCGACATCTCGACGCGCGGACCATCGCCGCCCGACGAGACGTGAATGACGCGCTCGCCCTCTTGCTCCTCTTTCGCACCGCGATGGCGAGCGGTCTCCTTCCAGACCTTCGCGCCGATGATCGCGGCGTCGGCGATGCGCGCGGCGAACAGCTTGATCGCGCGGATCGCGTCGTCGTTGCCCGGGATGACGTAGTCGATCTGATCGGGGTCGCAATTGGTGTCGGTGATCGCGACGACCGGGATCTCGAGGCGACGCGCCTCTTCGACCGCGATGTGCTCCTTGTGAGGATCGATCACGAACATCATGCCGGGCAGCTTGCTCATGCCCTTGATGCCGCCGAGCGACTTCATCAGCTTGTCGCGATCGCGCTTGATCATCACCTGCTCGCGCTTCGTCAGCGCGAACAGCGTGCCGTCCTCTTCCATCTTCTCGAGGCCGCGCAGGCGCTCGAGCGAGCCCTTCACGGTCTTGAAGTTGGTGAGCGTGCCGCCGAGCCAACGCTGCGTCACGTAGTGCTGGCCGCTGCGCGTCGCCTCTTCGACGATCACGTCCTGCGCCTGCTTCTTGGTGCCGACGAACAGGATCGTCTCGCCCTTGCCGGTCGAGTCCACAACCGCGTTGAACGCGGCGCGGAACATCTTGACCGTGTGCTGCAGGTCGATGATGTGGATGCCGTTACGGGCGCCGAAGATGAACTGCTTCATCTTCGGGTTCCACCGACCCGTGTTGTGTCCGAAGTGAACGCCCGCTTCGAGGAGCGCGCGCATGCTGATCGGGTTTTGCCCGGTCGCCTCTGCCATCGTTTCCATTTTCAATCCTTGTCGTTGGTTGCCACCCGCGCCTTCATCGATCGCCGGAAACCCAAAGGGCCACGGCCGGCGATCTCCAGTGCGGTGAGTAGTTGTGCTCGGAAATTCCGAGCGGCAGCGATCTACCACGGTCGCTTCGGCTGCGGCAAGCTCACCAGATGCCTCCGCAATGCTCTGTTTTCATTGCAACAAGCGTCGACGGATTCATCGCCAGAGCGAACGGCGCCATCGATTGGCTGCAGATTCACGACCTCGCGGCCGAACCGAACGGCTACGCGGAGTTCATCGCGACCTGCGACGCGATCGTGATCGGCCGCGGCACCTACGAAACCGTCTTGGGTTTCGGCGGCTGGTTCTACGGCGACAAGCGCGTCGTCGTGATGACCCACCGCGACTACAAATCGACGAACGGCGAGACGTTCTACGCCGGCGATCCGCGCGGCGTGCTCGATCACATCGGCGACGCGAAGCGGATCTACGTCGACGGCGGCAACGTGATCGCGCAGTTCTTCGCAGCCGATCTGATCGACGACGTCACCGTCGGCATCGTGCCGATCGTGCTCGGCGGCGGCATCCGACTATTTCCGGGCGGCGAAGGCGAGCATCGGCTGAAGCTCGAGCGCTCGCACGTTTACAAGAGCGGCATGACGCAGCTGTCGTACAGCGTCAGCTCGCGAGCACGCTAGACAGGTGCGCCACGAGCGCGTCGCGCACCGCGGTCACGCGCGCCGGCACGTAGCTCGCCGACGGCATCACGACGTGCACCGGCCCGCCCGCCATCGCGTGATCGGGCAGCACGCGATCGAGCTCGAGCCGATTCGCCATGAACATCGGCAACGGGCCGATGCCCATGCCGGCTTCGAGCGCGCGTGCGAGAAACCCGAAGTCGTCGGTGCCGAGCACGCCATCGATCTCGACATCGCCGCCGTCGTCTTCGAACGTCCAGCGCGCGTGGCCGTTCTTGCCGCGAAAGATCACGCAGTCGTGCGTCTTCAGATCGGCAAGCGCCTTCGGCTTGCCGCGCTTCTTCAAATAGCTCTTCGCCGCGAACAGCGCGGTGTGGGTATTGCCGACCTTCTTCGCGATCAGCGACGAGTCGCCGAGCCGGCCGGCGCGGATCGCGACGTCGATGCCTTCGGCGACGAGATCGACGATGCGGCCGGTGAGCGAGAGCTCGACGTGGATCGACGGCAGCTTCGCGTGGAGCTGCGCGAGCAGCTCGGGCACGCCCATCAGATCGATGTCGGGCAATGCACTGACGCGAACCACGCCGCGCGGCTCGTGGCCTTGCTCGCGGATCGCTTCGCTCGCTTCTTCGATCGCGCCGACCGCGCCGCGCACGCGCTCGTACAATTCGCGGCCGGCATCGGTGACGCCGCGCTGCCGTGTCGTGCGCTGGATCAGACGAACGCCGAGCGCGCGCTCGAGCCGCGCGATGCTGCGAGTCACCGACGATTTCGGCAAGCCGACGGCGTGAGCCGCCGCCGTGAAGCTGCCGCGCTCGACGACGCGCGTGAACAGTGCGAGGTCGTTGTAGTCCACGTTGTCAGCTTAGCAACAAGGAGTTGCTTTGTTGCTTCTTGTGGAATCGGTTCGGCAGGCGCAGTTTCTTCGCATGCGCTGGAACATCGATGCGTCTCACTCCACGGCGGAGTTCACCGTCCGTCACCTCATGATCACCAACGTCAAGGGCCGCTTCAGCAAGCTCACCGGCTCGGCGGATTTCGATCCGGCTCATCCGGATGGCGGCAGCTTCGAAGCGACGATCGACACCGCGTCGGTCGACACGCGCGATGAAAAGCGCGACGCGCACCTCAAGAGCGCGGACTTCTTCGACGTCGAGAAGTTTCCGACCATCGTGTTCAAGTCGAAGAAGGTCGCCAAGCACGACGACGGCTACGCGGCGACCGGCGATCTGACGATCCACGGCGTCACCAAAGAGGTCACGCTCGAGATCGAAGAGCTGTCGAAGGTCGGCAAAGATCCGTGGGGAAACACGCGCGTCGGCGCGTCGGCTCACACGAAGATCAACCGCAAAGATTTCGGCTTGGGCTGGAACCAAGCACTCGAGACCGGCGGCGTGCTCGTCGGCGAGCAGGTGAAAATCTCGCTCGAAGTCTCGATGGTGCAAGCCGGCTAATCGCGACGGATCTGTGCGAAGCTCGCGTCGTGCGCGGGCTCGTACTGGTGGTGTGCGTTGCACTCGGTGGCGTCGCGCATGCCGACGACGCCGCTCACGCGCCGCACCCGATCGACGCGCGATCGATCGAGGCCGCGCGCGAAGCCGTCCTCACCGACGAGTATCAGCCGACGCTGCCCGGCGAAGGCAGCGGCGAAGCGAGCGGCCAACCGTTCGCGCGCGAACGCCAACGCGAAGCTCGCTACGTCGACACGCGCGATCTCGAGCACGAGCAACCCACTGCCGGCAGCACGATGCTGTCGTACGTGTTGTGGGGCGGCATCATCTTCGCCGTCGCGCTGATGTTGTTCTGGATCGCGACCGAGCTGCTCAAGTACGGCGGCGACGATGCCGCGATCGCGCACGCCGAGGCATCGCCGGCCGCGCCGGATCTCAGCGTGATCGAACGCCCGCTCGGCGATGCCGAAGATCACGCGCGCCGCGGCGAATTCCGCGAAGCGATCCACACGCTGCTCTTGCGCACGCTGCAAGAGCTCGCGCGCACGGCGGCGGTGCGCGTCGCGCCGGCGATGACGAGCCGCGAGATCTTGGGCCGCGTGCCGCTGCTCGCCGACGCGCGCGACGCGCTCGCAGGACTGATCACGGCCGTCGAGCTCACCCACTTCGGCGGCGACGAAGCGAGCGAAGCCGACTACATCCGCTGCCGCGCGCAGTTCCAGGTGTTCGCCGCGGCGTTTCGCGGCCAGCGGGCGGCATGAACCCGTTCTCGAAGACGACGTTGTGGGTCGTGATCAGCGTCGCCGCGATCTCGCTGATCGTCACGGTCGTGCTCACCGTCGTCGGCAGCGACCCCGCCGAGCACGCGACCGCCGGCGCGAACGGCTACTCGCACTCGGCGATCGGCCATCGCGCGTTGATCGACATGCTCGAGAAGCTCGACGTGCCGGTCGTCGTCAGCCACAACGCGTCGGCGCAAAAATCGTCGCACGGCTTGCTCGTGATCGCCGAGCCGCAGCTCGGCGACGACAAAGTCGATCGCCTCACGACGATGATCGACGACGCCGCGAACGTGCTCGTCGTGCTGCCGAAGTGGTACGGCTTCGCGAAGCAAGGCGACGGCTGGATCGAATCGGCCGATCTGCTGCCGGAGGACGAAGTCGAGCGCGTCGCGACCGCGATCGGCATCATCGACACCGGGCTCACGCGCGATACGCACGCGCTGTTCTGGCGCTCTGCCGATCTGCCCGCGCCGTTTGTCGATCGGCCGCAAACGATCTCGACGAACGCCGTGACCGCCGACGTCTACAACGCCGAGCGCGCGTTGCTCGGCCACTTCACGCGCGGCGGCAAAGACATCTACGTGCTCGCCGATCCCGACGTGATCTCGAACTTCGGCCTGCGCCGGCCGCAGAACGCGCAGCTCGCGCTGCAGCTGATCGATCGCCTGCGTCACGACGGACCGGTCGTGTTCGACGAGACCGTGCACGGTCACGCGCAGACGCCGAGCTTGTTCGCCGCGCTGTTCAGCTTCCCGCTCGTGCTCGCGACGATCCAGGTGATGATCTGCGCGCTGCTCGCGGTGTGGGCGGCGATGGTGCGCTTCGGCCCGAGCCGCGCGTCGCCCCCGCCGCTCGCGCCCGGCAAGGACTTCTTGATCGCGAACACCGCCGCGCTGTTGCGCTTCGGCGGCCACCACGTCGATGCACTGAGGCGTTACCTCGCCGCGAACATCGCGCAGGTCAAGCACGCGCTGCACGCGCCGGCGAACCTGTCGGCGGTCGCGCAAATCGAATGGCTCGAACGGATGCGGACCGTGCGGATGGGCACGATTCCGCTCACCGAGCTCGAGCACGAAATCATGACGGCAACACCGGCGCCCCAGCGCGTCGTCGAGCTCGGAGAACGCGTCTACCGCTGGCGCATGGAGATGATGCATGGATCTCGCAACCGTTCGTGAAATAGCCACTCGCCTGCGCGAGCAAGTTCAACGCGTCGTGGTCGGCCAAGACCACGCGATCGATCTGCTGTTGGTCTCGCTATTGTCGGAGGGCCACGTGCTGTTCGAGGGCGTGCCCGGCGTCGCCAAGACGCTGCTCGCCCGCGCATTCGCGTCGAGCCTGTCGCTCGCGTTCGGCCGCGTGCAGTTCACGCCGGATCTCATGCCCGGCGACATCATCGGCACGAACCTGTTCAACTTTCAGAGCAACACGTTCGCGCTGACGAAGGGCCCGATCTTCACCGAGCTGCTGCTCGCCGACGAGATCAACCGCACGCCGCCGAAGACGCAAGCCGCGCTGTTGCAGGCGATGGCGGAGCGTGCGGTGACGATCGATACCGCGACCTACGAGCTCGGCGACGGCTTCATGGTGATCGCGACGCAAAATCCGATCGAGCAAGAGGGCACGTATCCACTGCCCGAAGCGCAGCTCGATCGGTTCTTGTTCAAGGTCGTCGTCGGCTATCCGACGCGCGACGAAGAGCGCGCGATCGTCCATCGCCACGGCCATCGCACGACGATGCCGAAGCTGTCGGAGTTCAATCTCCAGCCCGTCGCCGACCTCGGCACGATCGCCGCGATGCGCGCCGCGATCGCGCAGATCCGGCTCAGCGACGCGATCGTCGACTACATCGTCGACCTCGTGCGCGCGACGCGCGAGCGGCCGAGCATCTCGTACGGCGCATCGCCGCGCGCCGCGACGATGCTGACGACCGCCGCACGCGCGTACGCCGCGATGGCCGGCCGCGACTTCGTGCTCCCCGATGACATCAAGGCGCTCGCCGTGCCCGCGCTGCGTCATCGCGTCGTGCTCGCACCCGGCGCGGAGATCGAGGGCCTCACGACCGAGCAGGTCGTCAAGCAAATCGTCGAGCAGGTCCCCGCACCGCGGTAATAACGTTGCGTCCGACCCTCCGCGCCCTGATCGTGTTTCTCGCCGGCCTGCCGCTGTCGCTGGTCGGCGTCGCGATCTCTGCGCGCCTGTGGACGATCTGGATCGCATATCTCGGCGCCGCGTTCTTGCTGCTCGGCGTCGACTTCGTGCTCGGCCTGCCGAAGCGCCGGCTGCGCGTCGATACGAAGCTGCCCGAGCAGCTGTTCATCGGCGAATCCGGCGCCGCCGAGCTCGCGATCAACGCGCGCTGGCGCCGTCCAGCGGCGATCGAAGTGCTCGCCGAGCTCGACGACGATCTCGCGCCGCAACCCGCGATGCAGACGATCTTGCAGCCCGGCGCGACCGGCGCTGCTGCCACGATCCAGCTGCCGCTCGTGCCGCGCCGCCGCGGCGATCACGGCATCAACATGCTGCACGTGCGCTGGAGCGGACCACTCGGCTTGCTCGAGCGCCGCGTCGCGTTGCGCGTCGGCAAGAAGATCGGCGTAGTGCCGAACCTCGGCGCCGTGCGCGCGATCGCGCTGCGGATGTTCGCCGATCGCTCGTTCATGGCCGGGCTCAAAGTCGAGCGCTACCTCGGCGACGGCACCGAGTTCGAGTCGCTGCGCGAGTACGTCCCCGGGCTCGATCACCGCGCGATCGATTGGAAGTCGTCGGCGCGGCATCGCAAGTTGCTGTGTCAGGAGTTCCGCGCCGAGCGCAATCACCAGGTCGTGCTCGCCGTCGATGCCGGTCAGTTGATGGCCGAGCCGGTCTCCGGCGTGCCGAAGCTCGATCACGCGATCAACGCGTCGCTGCTGCTCGGTTGGTTTTGTCTGCGCACCGGCGATCGCGTCGGCCTGATCGGCTTCGACGAGAAAATCCGCACGTGGGCCGAGCCGCAAGGCGGCATGCACGCGTTCGCGCGGCTGCAGGCGCTGTCGGCGGAGATCGACTATCGCCGCGTCGAGACCAACTTCACGCTCACGCTCGCCGACTTGTCGACGCGGCTCAAGCGCCGCTCGCTCGTCGTGCTGTTCACCGATTTTCTCGACACCGTCACCGCCGAGCTGATGATCGAGAACATCACGCGACTCGCGCGCAAGCATCTCGTGCTGTTCGTCGCGGTCAAAGATCCGCAGGTCGACAAGCGCGCGCTCGCACGCCCGGGCGATCTCGAGTCGCTGCACGAAGCCGTCGTCGCGACCGATTTCGCACGCGAGCGCGAGGTCGTGCTCGAGCGCTTGCGCCGAGCCGGCGCGTTTTGCATCGATGCGACGCCCGGTGATTTCTCGATGGCGCTCGTCAATCGCTACATCGAGATCAAGCGCAGGGAGCTGTTCTGATGATCATGAAGAGCGTCGCATTTCGTCGCGAGCGCGAGACGACGTGGAACGAGCTCGAAGCGATCATCGCGTTCGCCGACGACAAAGGTCTGCGCGCGCTCGGCGCCGACGCGCTCGCTCGCTTGCCGCACTTGTATCGCGCGACGCTGTCGTCGCTCTCGGTCGCGCGCTCGATCTCGCTCGACCGCGCGCTCGTCGATTATCTCGAGAGCCTCGTCGGCCGCGCGTACTTCGTGGTCTACGGCACGCGCCAGCACGTCGGCCGCCAGCTCGCCGACTTCTTCGCGTGGAAGCTGCCCGCGACCGTGCGCCGCGCGAAGTGGCACATCTTGGTGGCGCTCGTGATCACGATCGCCGGCGTGGTCGCGGCGTATTCGCTGACCAAGCACGACGCCGATTACTACTACTCGTTCGTCGGCGACTCGGCCGAGGGCCGCACGCCCGCGTCGACGACGACCGAGCTGCGCGAAGGGCTCTATCATCAAGAAGGCGCGTCGGGCGTGCTCGCGACGTTCGCCGCGTTCTTGTTCGATCACAACTCGCGGATCGGCATCCTCGCGTTCGCGCTCGGCTTCGTGGCTGGGTTACCGACGCTGCTGTTGTTGTTCTACAACGGGCTCGTGCTCGGCGCGTTCGTCGAGCTGTACACGTCACGCGGCTTGGGCGTCGACATATGGGCGTGGCTGTTACCTCACGGCGTGACCGAGCTGTCGGCGGTGATCTTGTGCGGCGCCGCCGGGCTGATGCTCGCGCACGGCCTCGTGTTCGCCGGCTCGCGGCCGCGCATCGATAGCTTGCGCGAGATGGGCCGACCGGCCGCGGTGATCGTGATCGGCGCGGTGTTGATGCTGTTCATCGCCGGCATGATCGAAGGCATCTTTCGCCAGACCGTCACGAGCGTGCCGATCCGCTTCGCGGTCGCCGGTGCCACCGCGATCTTCTGGGGCTGGTACTTCGGTTGGTGCGGCCGCGCGCGTGATCTGCGGGAGCGCGCGCCGTGAGCAAGCCCGATGCGCTGATGTCACCGCGCGCTCGTCAGGGCGAGCGCAGCGCGGCGATGCGCGACATCGTCACGCCCGAAGGCGTGCCGATCGGCTTCGAGCTCGCGAGCAGCGGCGATCGCGCGACCGCGTTCCTGCTCGACTGCTTGATCCAGGCCGCGGTCGTGATCGGGCTCGCGCTCGCGTTCAGCTACGCCGGGATGTCGAGCGAGCTGCTCAAGCCGATCCTCATCATTCTCGAGTTCCTGATCCAGAACTTCTACTTCGCGTTCTTCGAGATTCGCTGGCAGGGCCAGACGCCGGGCAAGCGCAAGGTCGGCATTCGCGTGATCGACGCGCGCGGCGGTCAGCTCGATACCGGCGCCGTGCTCGCGCGCAACCTCGTGCGCGAGCTCGAGGTGTGGACGCCGCTGCGCTTTCTGCTGCTCAACCGCATGATGTGGCCCGACGCGCCGGGCTGGGCGCTGATCATCGCCGGCGCGTGGACGTTCGTGTTCTTGCTGATGCCGCTGTTCAACAAGGACAAGTTGCGCGTCGGCGATCTCGTCGGCGGCACGCGCGTCGTGCGCCAGCCGAAGATCGTGTTGTTGCCCGATCTCGTCAGCGAAGCGCAGGTCTCGATGCAGCGCCGCGCGGTCGTGCAGCCGACGTTCACGTTCAGCGACGAGCAGCTCGCGATCTACGGCATCTACGAGCTGCAGGTGCTCGAAGACGTGTTGCGCCAGGATCAGAGCACGGCGAGCTACTACGACTCGGTCTCGGTCGTGTGCGACAAGATCCGCGAGAAGATCGGCTACGTCGGGCGGATCGAGAGCAGCGAGCGGTTCCTCAAAGATTTCTACGTCGCGCTGCGCGCGCATCTCGAGTCGAAGATGCTGTTCGGCCAACGCAAAGCCGACAAATACGCGAAGTAACAGGGACGTAGTCCATTAGCTCAACTTCGTCGTCGGAAGTCGGCGGAATCGTTGAGTGCGATGGGGACGTACTAAAGCGAGCGATTCCGAGCTGCCGTCTGTTTGTATGGCTCGGGACAAATGCAATCGAGTTGCTACTGGATCCGTCCCTCGACGGCTCAAGCATTTCGCAGTGTTACAACGGCGAAGTTGAGCTAATGGACTACGTCCCCGGGCCCGCCGGGCCTGCCATCGGGACCGTCGTTGCCGCTCACGCCGTTGTTGCCACTCGAGCCGCCGCTGCACCCGGGATCGTCGACGACGACGTTGCCGTCGGCATCGGTGTGCGTCGATGCTGCGCGCGAGCTGCCGCCGGTGCCGCCGGCGCCACCTGCGCCGCCCATGCCGCCGCGACCACCGGCGCCGCCGAGGCTGACGATCGAGCCTTGCACGAGCGCTTTGAGCGGCCCGCAATCGCCGCCCGCCGCGCGACACGACATCTGCACGGTGACGTTGCCGCCGTTGCCGCCCGGCCCGCCGGCGCCGCCGTCGCCGCCGGCACCGCCATCGCCGCCGTTCTCGCATTCGCCGCCGGACGAGCCCGACGACCCGGGCGATCCCGATGCGCCGTCGTAGCCGGCGCCGCCGCGGCTGCCGACGTGATAGCTCGGCACGTCGGCGCGCTCGACGAACGCGAGGTAATCGTGGCCGCCGACGTCGACGTCGAAGCTGACGCGATCGACGGTCGGATCGGCGACGCGCACGATCAGATCGGGCCCGCGACCGCCGGCGGTGTTGTTGCCGCTGAACACGAGATCGTCGGGACGCGCGAAGTGCAGGCCCCACGCGAAGCTCGCGGCCGGCGACGTGCCGATCTTCACGCCGACGTCGAACACCTGTTGCTCGGCGAGCGGCAGCAGATCACTCGCGGCGAGCTGATCGGAGATCCGCAGCTTGCCCGCGTCGAGCTTGACGAACATCGTCGTCGGCGAGACGTCGCCGGGTGCGATGCACGGCGACGGATCGAGATCCTTCGCGGCGCCGCAGACCGTGATCGGCCGCGAGATGCCGTCCACCTGCGCGATCAGCGCGCCGTGCAGTGCGAGCTCGGGCACGACCGACAGCGTCGTGCGATCGGGCGCGGCGCCGAGCAGCGTCGCGGTGCGCTGCAACACGTGTTGCTGCACGACGATGTCGCGCTTCGGCACGTGATTCGGATCGAACCACGCCTTCGTGACCGGATGCTGAGCGAGATCGACGGCGTTGAAGCCGTACTGCAGCACGCGCGCTTCGAGCATCGCGCCGCCGTTTTGCACCTCGGGAAACGGCGATAGCTTGATGTGAATGCGCACGAGCCGGCGCTGCGCCTCGTCGCGCAATTGCTCGGTCGGCAAGCGCGCGGCGAAGCGGCGTAGCGCGAGCTCGTTGCCGTCGGCGGCGAGCCCGTCCATCACGGCTTCGTCGACGGGGCTGCCGCGAAAGTTGCCGTGCTCGAGCTCGATCGAGTCGAGCACTTCCTGGCCGAGCTGCGTCGCGATGCGGCCGAGCTTCTGCTTGGCGATCGCCTCGCGCAGGCTCGTGGTCAACGCCTGCACGTTCGGCGTGTGCGCGTCGGTGCCGGCGCGGCGATCGAGATAGAACCGCTGCACCGCCTGCGTGCGCTCGACCGCAGCCGGATCGCTGTCGAGCTTGCCGTGCAATAGCGAGACGTACGTGTCGAGCGCGGCATCGAACAGCGACGCGGTGGCGTCGGGATCGAGGTGCTGCGCGAGCTGCTTCGCGCACTTCTTCCACAGCTGCGGTGCGATCGTGCCGTCGCGTAGGCCGGCGACGAACGCGTCGCGCTCGTCGGGCGTGAGCGCGTGAAGCTCGCCGTCGGCCGAGCCGATCGCGCAGAGCTCGGCGTTCGCGTCGGGTTGCGACAGATACGCGACGAGCGCGGCGCCGCTGTGATAGTCGACGGCCTGCGCGGCGGTCATCGGCAGCGGCAACGCGGCCGGAGCGCATCCGGCGAGCAAACCTGCGAGCAACGTGAGGCGCATCGTGACTCCTAGCGAGGCTGGACGTGAACGAGCACGCCGAAACGATACGTCTTCGCTTCGTGACGGACGACCATCGGCACGGCGAGCTGCATCGTGCGGCCTTGATAGGCAGCCGCCGCCGAGCCGGTCTGCGGGAACGCGACGGGCACGAGCTGCGCGACGGCGGTGCTGCCCGGCTCGACCCAACCGAGATCGCTCGCCGGATGCAGGCGCGTCGTCGTGCCGTCGCCGCGATCGAGCGAGATCTTGTTCCACTCGACCTGCAAGACCTGGTCGGTCTTGTTCTGGAGATCGAGCTCGATCGAATCGTTGGCGACGCGCACGTCGGCTTTGACCGCATCGTCGCCGCCGGCATTTGCCGTCGGATCGAACCGATACGAGTACGACGTCGCACAGCCGGCGACCAACCCGAGGATCCACACCAAGCGCATTGCCATCACGATTGGGCTGCCAGCTTGCCACGGCAACCGCGGTTCACAGTGCGTCACATGAAGTTTCGCGTGTGCAACGCCGAGAGCCGCTCGGCGTCGGCGGGCGCAAACCCGAGGCGTGCGAGCCGCGATCGCCGGCCGGCATCCATATCGGCGGCGAGCTGGACGACGGCGGCGTGACCGCGGCGCAGATCGGCCATCTGCCACGAGCCCGCGGCGAGCAAGACCAGCGCGTCGAACACCAGCTCGTTGAGCCCGCTCGTGTGCGCGAGCGCGGCGTGGCGGCGCTCGATTGCGGCGGCGAGCCGCTCGTGCAAGCCCGGATCGAGCTGGGCGTGGCGCGCGAGGTGCGCGAGCCCGAAGGCGACGTGCCGCGCTTCGTCTTGCGCCGCGAGCCGCGCGACCTCGCGCGTGCACTCGTCCGGCGCGTGGTCGCGAATGAACCACAACAGCGTCAGGAAGCTGCCTTCGCCGAGCACCGCGAGCAAGAAGCTCGCGATCGCGAAGTCGGGCTCGTCGAACAGCGTCGCGAGCGAGGCTTGGCCGCCCGCCGTCGATAGCCCGAGCTCGCCGCGCCGCAGCTGTGCGCGCCGCGTGAACACTTCGATGTGGCGCGCTTCGTCGGCGGCCTGGATCGCGAGCAGCTGCATCACCTCGCGAAAGTGCGGATGCAGCTTCGCGAGAAATCGCGCGGGCACGAGCAGCGCAGCCGTCTCGTTCTCGATCAAGTACGTCATGATCTGGACGATCGCGTCCTCGACCTCGTCGGGATGCGCGACCGGCGCGGTCCACGGGATCGCCGTCGCGGGATCCCACTGCGCGGCCGCTGCTTGCGCGTAGAGCCGCGCGGCTTCGTCGGCCCAGACGTCGGCTTTGTGCGACAGCGGCATGTCCAACATCGGGGCGCCGGCCTCGACGAGGGACCCGCGCGCGGCGAGCCCCCACCGCTGGGGCGGATCGTCGACGGCGAGATCGATCGCGCCGGCGCGCTCGGCGCCGATGTTGCGATCGGCGGTGCCGCGCGTGATCACGCCGTCGCCGAATGCGTGACCGCGCACGCGACACCACGCCGGTAGATCGACCGCGAGCGTCGGCGACGTGCCGTGCACGCGCACGCGATCGCTCGATCTCAGCGCGCGCTTGACGAGCAGCTGCGCGCCTTCATCCAAGCCGAGCTCGCCGAGATCGAGCTCGGTCATCGCGCGATCGCGCGCGCGAGCAGCGCGTAGCCCGACGTGCGGCCGGGCAGCCACTTCGTCAGGCCCTCCATGTCGAGCAACGGCCGGACCTCGGGATCGGCGTAGTCCATGCCGAGCAGCAGCTCGGTGAGCTTGCCGACCTCGACCGGCGCGTTATCCAGGACCGTCATGTTGCAGTGATCGTACGCGCCGGTGTGATGCAACAC
>DASXEF010000737.1:0-2571 GCA_036490255.1 Kofleriaceae bacterium | reverse complement strand
GCCGTCTACGCCGACGACATCGACGACGCGACCGGCAAGGTCAAAGGCAACCTCTACCTGCGCGGCCGCGGCGATCCGACGCTATCGGCGGCGGATCTCAAGGCGCTCGTCGCCGATGTCGCGGCGCGCGGGATCCGCTCGATCGACGGCGACCTCGTCGTCGACGCGACGTACTTCGACGCCGATACCGAGCCGCCGCATTTCGGCGAGCAGCCGAAAGAGCAAGCCGGGTTTCGCGCGCCGGTCGCGAGCCTGGGCGTCGGCAAGAGCGCGTTCACCGTGACCGTGCTGCCCGAGCCGGGCGCGGCCGGCTTCGTCGAGCTCGAGCCCGACGCGCCCGACTACATCAAGCTCGGCAAGGTCGACGTCAAGACCGTCACCGACAAGCGCACGCGCGTGAAGATCGACGTCAAGCCCAAGGCCGGCAAGCTCGAGGTCGAGGTCACCGGTCAGATCAAGGTCGCGACCGGCAGCTACGACGTGCGCAAGCGCGTCGACGATCCGATCAAGCTCGCGACGAGCGTGTTTCGCGAAGCGCTCGCCGCGCGCGAGATCAAGCTCGCGAAGCGAGGCTACGTGCTCGGCGCGATCCCGCCGACCGCGAAGCTCGTCGCCGCACACGACAGCGCGCCGCTATCGCTCGTGATCCGCGACATGAACAAGCAGAGCGATAACTACCTCGCCGAGAGCGTGCTCAAGACGCTCGGCGCCGAGACCCGCACGACGCCCGGGCCGGCGACGTGGGCCGACGGCAAGGCCGGCGTCGCCGCGGTGATCGGCAAGCTCGGCATGCCGCCCGGCAGCTATCGCGCCGACAACGGCTCGGGCTTGTACAGCGCGAGCGAAGTTTCCGCACGCCAGCTCGTCGTCTTGCTCAAGGCCGCGTACCGCGATTTTCGGATCGGGCCGGATCTCGTCGCGTCGCTGCCGGTCGGCGGCGTCGACGGGACGTTGGCGCATCGCTGGAGCAAATCCGCCGCGAAAGGCCGCGTGCGCGCGAAGACCGGCACGCTCGACAAGGTCGTGTCGCTCGCCGGCTACCTCGGCATCGAGGGCGCGCATCAGCTCGCGTTCGCGATCGTCGCGAACGACATTCCGCCAGGGCAACGCGCCGCGGCTCGGGCGTTGGCCGACGACATCGTCGACGCGTTGCTCGCGTACGTCGACGCCGCGCAGCACTAACTTCTCGGATCCCGATTTGCTGCGCGCTTGCCGGCGCACCCGGGGACGCGCGCTCGCGAAGCCGAGCCGAGAATGTGGTACGACCTCGGCCATGGCTGATCTCAAGGGATCGAAGACGCACGGAAATCTCAAAGAGGCCTTCGCCGGCGAATCGCAGGCGAACCGCCGCTATCTTTACTTCGCGAAGGTCGCCGACGTCGAAGGTCATCCCGACGTCGCGGGCTTGTTCCGCGATACCGCCGAAGGCGAGACGGGCCACGCACACGGCCACCTCGACTACTTGAAGCGCGTCGGTGATCCGGCGACGGGCGAGCCGCTCGGCGACACCAACATGAACCTCAAGGCGTCGATCGCCGGCGAGACCTACGAGTACACGACGATGTACCCGGGCTTCGCGAAGACCGCTCGCGAAGAGGGCTTCACCGAGATCGCCGAGTGGTTCGAGACGCTCGCCCGCGCCGAGCGCTCGCACGCCGGCCGCTTCCAGAAGGGTCTCGACCAGCTCAAGTAGCTCGCGTTGGCGTAGCATCGACGCATGGCAACCATGCGCGAGCTCACGCCGATGCGGCTCGACGACCTCGACCGCGCGCCGGTGCAAATTCGCGGCGACGCGCATGTCGCCGCGACGCCCGACGCGATCTTTGACGAGCTACGCGATCCGTCGCTGTGGTTCCCGATGATGCGGCGCTCGGTGTGGCACACCGGTGCGACCAGCGGCGTCGGCGCGATCCGCGATGTCGACATCGCGATGCTCGGCGCGTTTCGCGAGCGCATGGTCGTGTGGGATCCGGGCGCGCGCTGCGCGTTCGCGATGACCGCGACGTCGTCGCCGCTCGTCGAGCAGATGGCCGAAGACTGGCGGATGGCACGCGACGGCGACGGCACGCGCGTGTCGTATCTGATCGCCGCGCAGCTCGTGCCGCGCGCGCGTGCGCTCGCGATGCCGATGAAGCTGCTCACCGGCCGGCTGTTCGCGATCGGGTTTCGCCGGCTCACCAAGCGCGCGCGCTGGAGCATCAACCTCGAGCACGGTACACAAGGGCTATGAATCTCGTCCGCCCGATCACGCGCGCCGATGTCAAGGGCCCGACGCTCTACGGCCCGATCCGCGACGACTATCGCAATCGCGTGATCGCGATGAAGGCCGATCGCCGCGTGATCTTCGAGCGCGTCGAGCTCGTGTTCGACAATCGGTTCACGCTGACGTTGCAGATCGAAGAGACCTGCCGGCTCGAGAACCTCGACGAGGCCGGCATCGTCGAAGAGATCCGGATCAACAACGAGCTGATGCCGACCGAGAGCTCGCTCGCCGCGACGCTGTTCATCCCGCTGCCGCACGGCGCCGACGCACACGTCGTGCTCAAAGAGCTGGTCGGGCTCGACGAGCAT
>DASXEF010000491.1:0-4432 GCA_036490255.1 Kofleriaceae bacterium | reverse complement strand
ATGCCCGGCGTGAGATAGCCGCCGCGGCCGAGGATCACGGCGGTGCGATCGCGCGGCACCATGCAGCCGGCATCGTCGAGCGCGGCTGCGGCGACGTGCAGCGCGAGCAACTGATCGGGCTCGGCACTCGCCGCGGCGAGCGGCATGATGCCGAACGCGATCGGATCGAATACAGCATCGACGAAGCCGCCGCGCGTGCACGGCAGCGCGCCGTTCTCGAAGTAGACCGGATCGAGCCGGTTCGCGGGCACGTCGCGGATCGCGTCGAAGCCGCGCTCGATGTTCGACCAGAACGCGTCGAGATCCGACGCTCCAGGAAACACCGCGCCCATCCCGACGATCGCGACGGGAGTCACGTTGACCCGATCGCGTCCGCTCGGGTTCGATACGGTGCAGGTTCCGTGTCCGTCGCGCACGTCCGCGCTCGACACGCGTCGAGGTCAACGTCCAGGGTGGCGTTCAAGTTCACGTTCACGTCAAGGTCGACGGTTAGCTGACGTCTAGGTCGTCGTCGCGGTGCGCTCGCGCGAACGCGCGCGGATCCGCGGCGGTGAGAATAATCTGCGCATCGCCGCGCTCGCCGTGCAGCTCCGCGAGCAGCGCTTCGACGCCCGCGTCGGGATCGATCAAGCCGATCTGGCGGCGCGCGTATTCGCGCTCGAGATCGGGCGAGACCATGCCGGCGCCTGCCCACGGACCCCAATCGATCGACACGACGCGGCCGTTGATCTTGCGCTGCAGCGTCCATGCGAGCTTGTCGAGTGCGTCGCCGGCGGCCGCGTAGTCGGCCTGGCCGCGATTGCCGAACGCGCCCGAGATGCTCGAGAACATCACGACGAGCTTGACGTCGTCGCGCAGCTTGTCGACGAGCGTGCGCGCGCCGACGAGCTTCGTCGCGAACACGCGCTCGAACGACTCGGGCGTCTTGTGACGGATCAGCTTGTCTTCGAGGATGCCCGCGCCGTGGATCACGGCATCGATGCGGCCGTGGCGCTCGTAGAGCTCGTCGATCAGCTCGCCGAGCTCGGGGCTGCGAACGTCGACGGCGTGGTACGTCGCGCGATCGCCGAGCGCCGCCAACGTCGCGCGGATCTCGCGGTCGGCGAGCACGCGAGCGACGCGTGCTTCGATGATCGCCGGTGTGCCGCCGGCTTTCGCGAGCAACGTGCGCAGCGCCTTTGCATCGCGCGCCGCGGCGACGGCGACGTCTTCTTTGCCGGGCAGCGCCGAGCGACCGACCAGCTCGATCTTGCAGCCGAAGCGATTCGCGAGCGCGATCGCCGCTTTCGCGGTGATGCCCCGCGCGCCGCCGGTGACGAGCACGACCGAGCTCTCGTCGAGCATGACGCCGCCGGCGATCACCTCGGCCGGCACGACCTCGAGGCTCGAGCGCACGCCGCCGATGTAACCGATCTCGAGGTGGTGATCGCTCGCGTGCAGCTCGTGGTGCAGCTTGGCGGCGGTATCGGCGGGCGACTCGGTCGATTCGAGATCGACGACACGCGCGCGCACGTCGGGGAACTCGGCAGCGAGCGTCTTGATGAGACCGGCCGGCCCGCCGAAGCCACCGCGGCCGAGCTCGCCGCCCATCGTCGCGACGTAGATCACGCGCGCGCCGCCGAGCACCGCGCCACGTATGCGCTCGAACATCGCGCGCATCGTCGACACGCCGTCGACGACGCCGAGATCGACGAAGCCGTCGAGGTTGTCGAGCGCGTCGTCGCCGCGCGTGACGATCGCGCCTTCGTTGATCAGCGCCGCCGAGAGCGCATCGCCGATCGCGCCGCCGTCGTAGATGCCGAAGCGCTTGGCCTTGAACGACGTGTGGCCGTTGAGCGGCGCCGGCGTCTCGACGACGTGCAGCTTGTAGCGCCGCAACTCGCCGCGCGCCGACACGGCCGGCTCGAT
This sequence comes from Kofleriaceae bacterium, assembly GCA_036490255.1. Lineage (GTDB taxonomy): Bacteria > Myxococcota_A > Polyangia > Haliangiales > Haliangiaceae > JABFXX01. The sequence goes on along the minus strand of DASXEF010000491.1, from coordinate 2,524 downwards.
GTCCGGATCCGGCTCGGGATTGGTCACCAGCTCCTCGAGCTCGCTCGCCGCCGCGGGCGCCGGCTTCGTCGTATCGAGCCGCTCGACGAGCCACGCGACCAGCGAGCGCAGTGTCTTGCGAGTGGCGAGCTCTTCGACGATCGCGTCGGTGCCGCCTTTGCCTTCGACGCGCAGGCCGAGCCGCTGCGCGAGCTCGCCGATGATCTCGATGCGCTTGATCGAATCGATGCTGAGATCGGCCTCGAGATCGAGATCGATGCCGAGCGTCTCGACCGGATAGCCCGTGCGCTCGCTGACGATCGAGACGACGAGCTGCATCGGATCGTGCGTCTCGATCACCGGCGCGGGAGCCGGTGCCGGCAGTGCCGCCGCGACGATCATCGGCGCAGGCGCGGCGAGCATCGGCTGTGACACGACATCGATCATCGGCGCCGGCACGCTGCCGAGATACGACAGCATCACGTCGCGTTGCGCCTGGATCATCGAGCGCATGCCGCGCAGATATTCGAGCACCACGCCGTCGCGCTCGCCGACCACGCCCGCAACAGGTGCCGGCGCGGAGATGGGCGCGGCAGTTGGCAAACCGATCGGCTTGTGTGGCATGGACTCGTCTCCAACAGGACGTACGCGATGGCCGCTGACCAGCCACGGCTTGACGCGTGCGGGTTTCGCGTCGAGGTCGAGTGCGATGATCGACGCGTCGCGATCGGTGAACAACGCGCTCGCATCGACGGCGACGCCGGCCGCGGCGATCGCCGCGAGCGCGCGCAGGATCGGCTTCACGCCGGGCTCGCCGCCCTCGCACGCGATCGCGATGTGCGGGCGATCGCCCAAGACCTCGGCGCACAGGCGCGTGAGCACTTGACCGGGACCGCATTCGACGAACACGCGCGCGCCGGCGTCGTACATCGCGACGAGCTCTTGCGCGAACCTCACGGGCTCGGCGACTTGCTGCGCGAGCTGCGCGCGGATCGCGTCGGGCTCGGTCGGATACGGCGCCGCCGTCGTGTTCGAGTAGACCGGAACGTCCGGCGTCCGGACGTCGAGCTCGGCGAGCGTTTGCGCGAGCGCGTGACGCGCGCCCGCGACGATCTCGCTGTGGAACGCGCACGCCACCGGAATCTTCTTCGCCGCGAGCTTCGCGCCGGCGAGCCGCTCCATCACCTCGGCGACTTGCTGCGTGCCGCCCGAGATCACCGATTGCGTCGGCGAGTTGTGATTCGCGATCACGACATTCGTGCCCGCGAGATACGGCAGGATCGCGTCCGCGCTCGCGGCGACCGCTGCCATCGTGCCGGGATCGCCGCCGGCGGCTGCGGCCGCGTCGAGGATCGCGTCACCGCGCGCGGCGCTGAGGTCGAGTAGATCGGGCTCGTCGAACGCGCCGGCGATCGCGAGCGCGGCGAGCTCGCCGTAGCTGTGACCGGCGAGCATGTCGGGGCGCACGCCGCATGCCGCGAGCAATTCGGCGACCGCGAGATCGGCCATGCCGAGTGCCGGCTGCGCGACGCGCGTATCGGTCAGCGCGGCCACTTGAGCTTTTTGCTCGTCGGCGCCGAACGCGGCGGGTGGCAGCATCGTGCCGGCCCACGGCGCGCCGATCGACAGGAGTCGATGCAGTCGCGGGAACGCGACGAACAGCGCGGCGAGCATGCCCGGCTTCTGACTGCCTTGGCCCGGGCACAGGAACGCGAGCTTGCCATTTGGGCCGCCGGCGTTGTTCGCGACGAAGATCGACTTGCCGTCGGCTTCGAACGCGCGTGCCTTCGCGAGCTTGGCTTTGAGATCCGCACAGCTCTCGGCGACGATCGCGAGCTGCACCGGACCCGGCATCGCGCCGGTCGTGCGCGCGAGATCGCGCAGCCGCGGCTCGCTCGCGAGCGTCTTCTCGACGCGGTCGAGCACGTCGAGCGCGGTCGCGCGATCGGCGCCGCGAATCAGCACGAGCTCGGCGTTCCACGCTTCGCTCGCATTCGGGCCACCGTCGTGCTGCGCGAGCACGGCGTGGAAGTTCGTGCCGCCGAAGCCGAACGCGCTCACCGCAGCGACGCGCTCTTTCGCGACCCACGGACGCGCCTTGTCGAGGAACACGAACGGGCTCGTCTCGCGTTTGTACGCCGGGTTCGGCTGCTTCAGGTTCAGCGTCGGCGGCAGCACGCCGTGATGGATCGACAGCGCGGCCTTGATGACACCGGCCATGCCGGCGGCGCACTTGGTGTGGCCGATGTTCGATTTCACCGAGCCGAGCACGCACGAGCGCTGCTTCGCGCCGGCGTTCGAGAACACGTCGGTCAACGTCGCCAGCTCGGTGCGATCGCCGACGACGGTGCCGGTGCCGTGCGCTTCGACGAGGCCGACCTCGACCGGCGACACGCCCGCTTGCTCGTACGCGCGTTCGAGCGCGCGAACCTGGCCCTCTTTGCGCGGCGCGGTGAGCCCGAGGCTCTTGCCATCGCTCGCGCCGGCCACGCCTTTGATCACGGCGTAGATGCGATCGCCGTCGCGCTCGGCATCGGCGAGCCGC
>DASXEF010000733.1:0-9510 GCA_036490255.1 Kofleriaceae bacterium | reverse complement strand
CCGGATCGAAGGCGCGATCGAGCGCGTCTCGCACGACGAATCCGACGCGTATTTCGCGACGAGGCCGCGCGGCAGCCAGCTCGGTGCGGTCGCGTCGCCGCAATCGCAGCCGATCGCGAGCCGCGCGGAGCTCGAGGCGCGGGTCGCCGAGGTCACACGCGGTGCCGGTGCCGGTGCGGTCGCGCGGCCGTCGTACTGGGGCGGCTTTCGCGTCATCCCCGACATGATCGAGCTGTGGCAAGGCCAGGCGTCGCGGCTGCACGATCGCGTGCGCTATTCACGGAATGGCGCCGAGTGGGCGCGCGTTCGCCTAGCACCGTGATCGCTCGCGTTCTCGTCGTCGCGCTGATCGTGCACAGCCGGCCGGCCGGTGCGTTCGCGTCGAGCTGCCGCAACGACGGCTGGGGAACCGCGCCGAACGCGACGCTGCCGGTCCATCCGCGCGTCACGTTCTACGCCGATCGCGGCTGGACCATCGCGAGGTCGGCGCACGTGACCGCGACGATCGACAATCGCGACGTGCCGATCGCGGTGACGTTCGCAGCGGCGCCGCCGTTCGATATCGCGACGATCGAGATCAAGAGCGATCGCACCGGCACGTTGCGATTGACCGTCGAAGGCGCCGGTCCGCTCGAGCACGCGCAGGTCGCGTACACGATCGCGGCGCACGCGATGCCCGCGCACGTCCATGGCACCGCATCGCGATTTCATCGCTCGTATCACCACACGAGCGTGCACGAGAGCTGGGACGGGCTCGCGGTCGCCGTCGATGCAACGGTGATCGCGTTCTCGGCGAAGTGGCGCCGCGACGCGCAGTCGGCGTGGAGCACGCTGATCGTGCCCGGCACCACTCTCGACGATCCCGACATTCTTCACCTCGGCGAGATCAGTTGCGTCGAGAACTTCGCGGTGACGTGGCTCGAGCGCGGCATCGATCTCGAGCTCACCGCCGAGCTCCCGGACGGGACGTGGCTGCCGGTCGAAGGCCTGCCGAGTCATGTCGTGCTCGCGCCGCTACCGGCCGGCACCGACGTGTCGACGCCTTAGTGGGTCGGTTGGCACGAGATGCTGACGAGCGTGCCGGCGGGCGCCGGCGTCGCGCGCTCGATCGCGTACGACAGCGTGCTGCCGCCTTGCGACGTGCAGCTCTCGTCGGTCTTCGTCCAGAAGCACGGCCGCGGTCCGTTCGGATCGGGCAGCGTGACGTCGCTCATCGGGCATTGCGGGATCGCGATCTGCTGGCCGTTCGGATAATCGAGGTTGTCGGTGACCGTGCACGCGAGCTCGATGCCGGGCATCGTCGCGTCGGTGTCGGTCGGATCGACGTTGCTCGCCAGGCACGTCGACGTCATCATCGTGTTCATCGAGCCGGCGATGTCGGTGAGCGCCTGGGCGTAGTCGGGCTGGCAGACGCTGTGGAACGAGCCGCGTGGGCCGTAGTTGGACATGAAGTCGTTGAGCCGGATTGCGGGGCGGCCGAGCGCGGTATCGCCATTGATCGTCGTCGAGCACGACGGCAGCAGTGCCGGGTCTTGGGTCACGTTTTCGTTTGGGAACGTGAGCGAGCCGGTCATGATCGTGGTCTGCGGATCGCCGGCGATGAGAGCGACCGCGGTCTGCGACGGATCTTTGATCTTCGCCAGATATGTCGTGACCGCGTCGGGATCGAGCAGCGGGCCGTCGTGTCGCACCGCGCAGTTCGTATACGTCGCCGAGCCCGAGCCGATGCCGATGGGCTGATCGCAGTCGTACGCGGTCAACGGCTGGCAGCGATAGTCGCTGAGCCCGCCGACGCTGGCGGCAGGCATCGTGAACAGCGACGAGTCGACGACCGAGCAGTCGTCTTCGTCGGTCAGCATCACGATCATCAGATCGGCGTCGGCGCGCAAGAACCCGGCGTTCTCGGCATGGGTTCCATCGAGCGCGCGCTGCGTCGAGAGCATCTGCGCTTCGAAGCCGCAGCCGGTGTCGCCGATCGGCGAGGCGATGCACGACAGCGCGTCCTCGAGCGTGCCTGGATAGTTAACGTCGCGGCCGCTGCCATCTGCGATGTCCTCGATGTACGCGCCGTTCGCGCACCCGCTGCCGTAGCCTCCTTGCAGGCGACCATCGGCGACCAGGTTCGGCGACGGGCACGCGCCGGTGAGCTCAGCTGCGTCCGGACCGAGGTCGGCGGTGCTGGAGATCGCGCCCATGTGCAGGTTCGGGCGCCCGCCGGGGAAGTTGTCGATCGCCGCGACAAACGTCGGGAACGCCTGCGCGAACAACAGCTGCTTGTCCTCGGTCGACGACGAGTCGTCGACCATGAACAGCACGTCGAGATCCGGGCTGGTCGGAAATTGTTTGATCACCATGTCGCCGGCGCCCGAGCCGACGATGACGTTGTGATCGCGAGTGCACGCGGCGAGGACGAGAACAATGGTTATCCAACGCATCGAACCGTTGGTGCGCGATCGCTCGCGTTCCGTCACGGCGATCATCGCCGGCAAACGGCGGTGAGTCGCGCGACTTCGTGCGCATGCGGCCAATGCGACGTGAACGCTACGAACGCTGCGCCCGAGCGCGCATCGTCGAGCCGGCACAACGCCTCGACCTCGATCGCATCGGCATCTTCGGCGAGCTGACCGTGGCCGGCGGTGACATCGCGATACCGGCCGATCGCGGCGATCGCGTCGGCGAATCGGTCATGCGTCACGGCCGCGAGCGCGGCATCGAGCAGCTCGGTCTCGCGCGCGAGCGACGGCGGCGCGATCGACGGCACGGTCGCGACGGCGGCGACTTGCGTGCGCACGTGCGCGCGCGGCGGCGCAGGTGGCGGCGGTGGCGTGTCGATGACGATCGGCTCGACGACGGCGACCGGCGGCGGCGCGACGGCAACTTGTGGCGCGACCGTCGCGACGTGTGCGACGACGGCGACGGGCGCTTTCGGCGCGGTCGCGCGATGCGTGATGACGGCGTGCGTGCCAGCAACCGCGCCCGCGGCGACGACGGCCACGACCGCGAGCTTTGCGGCGATCGATCCGGCGGCGACGGTCGACGTCGCGGCGGCGCTCGCCGAATGTGCGCCCGCGGCAAGGCCGCCGATGGCTGCGCCGCCGGCGACTGTGGTGGCGATGCGCCCGCGCATGCGACGCACGGCGACGTCGTCCGGGCCGAGCCCATCGCGCGCGGCGTCGACGAGCGCGCGTGATTCCGGGCCGAGTTGATCGATCACAACTGCTCCTTCGCGCGGAGCTTCTCGAACGCTTTGCGTGCGAGTCGCAGCCGCGAATATGCGGTATTGAGCTTGAGGTCGAGCATGCGCGCGACCTCGGTCACGGGCAGCTGCTCGAGCTCGACGAGCGCGAACACGATCCGCAGGTTTTCGTCGATGCGCTGCAGGATCGCGAGCACGCGTGCCGCGGATTCGGCGCGCGACAGCTCGGCGAATGTATCGGCATCGGCGGCGAGCTGATCGCCGAGCGGCTCGCGACGAGCCGGATCGTTGCGGCGGCGATATCCGGCCGCGACGCGTCGCGCGATCGCGAACAGCCACGTCGCGACCGCCGCGCGCCCTTCGAACTCGGCGAGCCTGCGATGCACGACCACGAACACGTCCTGCACGGCGTCCTCGACATGCGCATCGGCGACGCCGAGCGTTCGAACGACGCGCCACACGAAGGTGACGTGGTCCGCGTAGATCTCGTCGAAGTCGAGCTGCGACATCGCGAGGACGCGTGCAAAAGCGGCCATCTCCGGGGTTGGTGCCGGCTGGACGGACGATCCGTCACGCGATTTTGCGGTCACGGCCAGCTCGCTTCCACGCCGAGTGCGAGGCGACCTGACACGGCGCTCGGCCGGTACACGACGTCGCCGGTCGCGAGATCGAACGACGGGCGCACGACCGCCGCGAGCGCTTCGCCGGCGACGACGAGCGCGTAGCGATCGGCGAACCGCCATGCGACCGACACCCCGCCACCGAGGCCCAGCCAACCGCCGACGCCGGTGCGATCGCCCAGGAACTGCTCGCCGTCGCCGCGCAGCTCGCCGAGATCGGCCGCGAGCCAGACGCGCATCGGTACGCGCGGCAACCACGCACCCGCTCGCAACGTCGCGGTACGCAGCGAGACCGAGACCACGCCGTCGAACGCGTCGGCGCTGCTGCGTTTCCACAGCGCGCCCGCCGGTTCGATGAACCAGCGGCGCCACGTGACCGGGATCGCCAGCTCGGCACCGAGACCGACGCCGGGTTGCGCACCGAGCCCGCTCGCAGCCGAGAGGCGCATGCCGACGCGCCACGGCGATGGCGGCGACGGCCGAGGTGCGACGACGATCGGCGCTGCAACGACGACACGCGGCGTTGGCTCGGGCACGACGACCGGCTCCTCGAGCACCATGCGCGCCACGATCAGCGCGACCGCATTCGCCAGCTCGTCGCAGCTCGCGCTCGACAGCGTGCGCGCATCGCCGAGGTCGGCAGTAAAGCCCGCGGGATCGGCGCGCACCGTGACGTCGATCGGCGCGACGTCGCGATCGGAGCCGACGCGATGCTCGACGCGCGCATCGACGTCGGCGCTCGTCGGGCACTGCTCGGGCGCGGCCCAGCGAACGAGCGTGCCGGCCTCGGCGGCGGTGGTGACTGCGGCGACCAATACGAGCGCGCGACCGACCACACGACATTGATACTCGCGAACCCGCGCGGTTGCACGAGCGAATTTTGGCGCCTTGACATCGTGTCGTTCTAACACCATCATAGTGTCCGATGAACACGAACGACCTCGAGCTCGCGACCGCCGCCGTTACGGGTGCGCGTCACCTGCGAGCGGCTCGCAACGGTCAGGACGCCGCGGCGAGCGAGCGCTGCGCCGCCGGCGCGGTCGTGGTCGTGTGCGACGGCTGCTCGGGCGGAGTGTCGTCGGAAGTCGGCGCACGCCTGGGTGCGCGGTTCGCGGCGCGCGCGGTCGCGGCACGGCTCTCGGCAGGCGAGCGCGTCGCCGATGCGGCGCTGTGGAGCGGCGTGCGCCAGCAGCTCGTCGCCGCGATCGCGGGAATCGCCGGCGATGACCCGCAGCTGCTCGAGGACTGCTGCTTGTTCACGCTCGTGATCGGCGCGGTCGATCGCGAGCACGCGGCCGTGTGGGCGATCGGCGACGGCGCATACGCGCTCGGCGAGACGACACGGGTGCTCGGCCCGTTCGCCGACAATCGGCCGCCGTATCTCGCCTACGACCTGCTCGGCGATCGCGCCGAGCCCGCGTTCGAGGTCGTACCCGCGAGCTCCATCGCATCGCTCGCGATCGCGACCGACGGCGTGCTCGATCTGGCGCCCGGCGAGCTGAGCCGCTTCACGCGCTGCATCGGCCATCCCGATGCGCTCCGCCGCCAGCTCGCGGTGCTCGCACGTACCGACGAGCAGATCGATTGGCGCGCGCAGCGCGTGACGCGCACGCCGGCGCGCTTGCAGGACGACTGCGCGATCGGCGCGATCCGGAGCGCGCTGTGAATCGCGTCGCGTGGATCGACGGCGCGAAGCGCACGCTGGCGCCGGCGCAACTCGTCGGCCAAGGCGGCGAAGCCGAGATCTACGACCTCGGCGACGGCCGCGTCGTGAAGTGGTGGAAACCGCCGGCGCATCCCGACTTCGACGGCTTGCCCGACGCGCAAGTCGCCGCCGCACGCCGGATCGCGGACGCGCCGGCGAAGCTGCGCGCGTTGCCGGCGAAGCTGCCGAGCGCGGTCGTCACGCCGTCGGGGCTCGCGCTCGCCGGCAAGTCGACGAGTGATGCGGTGGGTTACGTCATGCCGAAGGTCGCGGGCGAGCCGCTGTGCTCGTTCGGCGAGCCGCGCTGGCGCCGCGAGCATCCGATCGCCGGCGATGACGTCGTCGCGATGCTGCTCGCGCTGCACGACGCGATCGCGGGCCTGCACCACGCCGGCGTCGTGATCGGCGACTGCAACGATCTCAACGTGCTCGTCGATGCTCGTCGCGTCCACCTGATCGACGTCGATAGCTATCAGCTGCCCGGATTTCCGTGCGTGATGTTCAGCGAACGCTTCGTCGATCCGCGCATGCGCGGCGCCGATTGCGATAGCGACTGGTTCGCGTTCGCGATCATGGTGCTGCGCACGTTGCTGTTCGTCGGGCCGTGGGGCGGCGTCCATGCGAGCTGCTTGGCGTCGCAACGCGCAACGCGGCGGCTCAGCGTGCTCGCCTCCGACATCACGTATCCGCGCTCGGCGCGCCCGATCGCGACGCTGCCCGACGAGCTCGTCGGCGTGCTGCGCGCGATCTTCGAACGCGACGTACGCGGCACGTTCCCGCGCGGCGAGCTCGAGCGCCTGCGGCTGCGCGCGTGCACGACGTGCGGCGAGACCCACGCGCGTGCGGTGTGCCCGGGTTGCAAAGCGGTCGCGCCTCCGATCGTCGTGCGCGGTCGGCTGCGCTGGACGATGTTGCCGGCACCGCCACCGCACCACACGATCGTGGTCGGCCCGACGACGCGGCCGTGCTCGCTCCGCGGCGACGCGATCTGGCGCGGTGAGGACCGCATCGGCAGCGTGATCGCCGGTCAGACGCGCGCGTGGGTCGGCGCGAGGCTCGGCGTCGGCTTCTATCGCGTCGGCGGGTTTGCGGCGGGCTTCGTGTTTCGCGCCGATCGCGGCGGGCTCGACGATCGCGTCGCGTTGCCGCCGCTGCGCGGCCAGCTCGTCGCAGCCCACGCGACGATCGGCGACGATCGCGCGTGGCTGTGGCTCACGCTCGCGGCACGCGGGCGACTCACGACCACGGCGATCGTCGTCGGTGCCGACGCGAAGCTGATCGCGGTCGGTGAGATCGACGCGAGCTGGCTCGACGGCGTCGCGGGCGCATGCGCCGCCGGCCCGCACTTGTTCGTGCCCACCGACGCAGGCATCGCGCGCATCGAAGTCATTGCGGGCGCGCTCGTGCAAACGCGCGTGTTCGCCGAAACCGCCGACATCGTGTCGTCGAACGACCGGCTGGCGCTCGCCGACGGCGGCATTGCCGTCGCACGCAGCCGCGACTCGCTGTTTCTACAGCTCACCTAGGAGATCACTCATGAAGCCACTACCGATTCCGCAGTTCTTTGTTCCCAAGCACGCGAGCGAATGGGGCTATCGCCCCGATGCGGCCGCGCTCGCTGACGTCGCGAGCTCGTGGCGCAAGCAACACGCGATCAAGCCGTCGGCCGCCGACGACAAGCGCGTGCATCTCTTGCTCATCGACGTCCAGAAAGACTTCTGCTTTCCGGAAGGCACGCTCTACGTCGCCGGTCGATCCGGCACCGGCGCCGTCGACGATTCGCGGCGGATCGCCGAGCTGATCTATCGCAACCTCGACGCGATCACCGACATCACGACGACGCTCGACACACACCTCGCATATCAGATCTTCTTTCCAAGCTTCTGGCTCGATAGCGCCGAACGCCCACTGTCCGCGCACCGGACGATCAGCGCCGACGAAGTCGCGAGCGGCGCGGTGCGGCCGAACCCGGCGATGGCGAAGTGGCTGTGCGGCGGCAACTACACGTGGCTGTGCAAGCAGGTCGAGTTCTACTGCCGCGAGCTCGAGCGCGTCGGCAAGTATCAGCTGTACCTGTGGCCGCCGCACTGCTTGCTCGGCTCCGACGGCCACGCGCTCGCGGGCGTCGTCCACGAAGCGCGGCTGTTTCACGCGTTCGCGCGAACGGCGCAATCGAACGTCGAGGTCAAGGGCGGCAATCCCCTCACCGAGAACTACTCGGTGTTGCGACCCGAAGTGACGTCGCGGTTCGACGGCGCGGCGCTGGGTCAGCGCAACACGCAGTTCCTGTCGACGCTGCTCGCCGCCGACGCCGTCGTGATCGCCGGTCAAGCCGCGAGCCATTGCGTGAAGTCGACGATCGACGATCTGTTGAGCGAGATCGCCGCGCAGGATCCGTTGCTCGCCAAGAAGGTTTATCTCGTGACCGATTGCATGTCGGCGGTGACCGTTCCCGACGGCAAAGGTGGCTTCGCCGCCGACTTCTCCGCGCAGGCCGATGCGGCGCTGCAGAAGTTCGCCGATGCCGGCATGCACCTCGTCAAGTCCACCGATCCCATTCGCAGCTGGCTCTAAGGAGAATCTATGAGTGATGACGACAAAGTGAAGAAGCTGCTCGCCGACGCGCACGCGCGCGGCCAGCTGTCGCTGCAATCGAAGGCCGCGCTCGACGTGATCGATGTCGGCGCGCAGATCCAGGCCGGGCTCGGCGTCACGATCGACGACGTCGCCGCGAGCGAGGTCGTGCTGCTCACGATGATGCCGGACGACTCGAGCTCGATCGCGTCGGCCGGCAACACGCAGGCCGTGCGCGACGGTCACAACTTGGTGCTCGATGCGCTCAAGGCGTCGAAACAATCCGGCGAGGTGCTCGCGCACACGCGCTACCTCAACGGTCACGTGCTGTGTCCGTACGCGGCGCTCGACCACGCGGTCGCGATGACCGCGGCGAACTACGATCCCAACCAGGGCACGCCGCTCTACGATCAGACGGCGGTCGTGCTCGGCACGGTGATCGCGAAAGCGCAGGAGCTCGCGCAGGCCGGCATCGCGGTGCGAACGCTGACGCTGATCATCACCGACGGCGAAGATTGCAAGTCGCAGCACTGCTCCGCGCGCGACATCAAGGCGATCGTCGGCGACATGCTCGCGCAGGAAAATCACACGGTCGCAGCGATGGGCATCGGCAACGCCGCGCACTTTCGCGACGTGTTCGCGCAGATGGGGATTCCCGACCGCTGGATCCTCACGCCCGGCAATAGTGCGACCGAGGTGCGCCGCGCGTTCCACGTGTTCTCGCAGTCGGCGATTCGAACGTCACAGGGCGTCGCCGTCGGCGGCTTCGGAAACTAGGGACGTAGTCCATTAGCTCAACTTCGACCGTGCAACGTCGCGGGATTCTTGGGCCGACGAGGGACGGATCCAGGAGCAATGCGATTGCATCTGGCTTCGCGAGCTCGGCCACGTCCTTTTGAGTCGTGCTGTCGCCGCCGCGATCGTGACGCTGCGGCCTTCGTCGCTGAACGCGCTCGCTTTAGTCCGTCCCTCGCGCACCGAATCATTCTCGTGCGTTACGCGGCCGAAGTTGCGTTAATGGACTACGTCCCCACGGCGGCGGCGACCTCGTCCCGATACGCGAGCCACGCCGCGAGGCAGCGCTCGAGCGCCGCGACACAACCGGCGCGAGCCGCAGGCGGCACGTGATCGAGCAAGATCCGCCACGCCGCCGCGCGATGACTGCCCTCGACGGAGCGATGCGCTTTTGTCAGTGCGAGCGCTTCGAGCGGCAGGCCGTAGTGCACGACGAGCGGATGCTGCTCGAGCGGCGGCGCGGGCCGGCGCGGTGCGTTCGGATCGAGCTCGCCGCGCTCGTGCGGCGTGCCTTCGATGAAGATCGTCGCGACCGCGGCGGCTTGCTCCCAGCCGTGGCGCTGCGTGTGCTCGTCGAGGACGGCGCGATACGCACGCGCTGCCGGCAGCAGCTCGATGTG
>DASXEF010000729.1:0-3388 GCA_036490255.1 Kofleriaceae bacterium | reverse complement strand
GGGCCGCCGCTCACCGCGAGCTGATCGCGCCAGAGCTGCGTGACGCGTGCGATGTCGGCGAGCGATTCGGGCGAGCGACCGGCGCCCGGCTTCTTCGCGCCGAGGTCCATCGACATCTCGCGGCGCAGCGCTGCGAAGCCGCCGTGCATCTCGGTCGCGACGGCGCGAGCGCGCGCACGCTCGGCGCGATCGTCGGGCCACAACCCGGCGGTCGGATACAGCTCGGCGACGTACTCGCAGATCGCGAGCGACTCGCCGATCACGAGGTCACCGTCGTGGAGCGCCGGAACCTTGCCGGCCGGATTGATCGAGACGATCTTCGCCTTCGTGTCGGGCTGATCGAGCAGGATCAGCTCGGTCGTGAAGCTCGCGCCGGCGTGCGCGAGCGCGAGATACGGCCGGAGCGACCACGACGAGTAGCGCTTGTTGCCGACGTAGAGCGTGAGTGACATCGATGGCCTACAGCGTGAAGATCGCCGCGCCCCATGTAAAGCCCGAGCCGAACACCGACGACAAAATCCGATCACCGCGCTTCACGCGGCCCTGCTGGCGCCAGTAATCGATCGTCAGCGGCACGGTCGCGGCGGTGGTGTTGCCGTACAGCTCGATCGTGTTGAGGACTTTCTCGCTCGGGATCTTCGCGACCTCGACGACCTTCTCGTTGATCCGGAGGTTGGCCTGGTGCGGCACGAACCACTGGATGTCGTCCCAGCCGAGGCCGGTCTTCGCGAGCGCGGCCTGCGAGCACATCACCATGCCGCGGACGGCATTCAAGAACACGCGCTTGCCTTCCATCTTCGGATACATCGCCTGATTGACCTCGCGATCGCGCGGGTCGTAGTCGACGTATGGCAGCTTCTGGATCTCGAAGATCTTGAGATAGAGATCCATCGCGCCGGTGCCGTCGGCGTGCGCCGACGTGTAGATCACGCCGGCTTTCGGATCGTCGGTCTCCTGCGGTGCGAGCACCATCGCGCCGGCGCCGTCGCCGAACAACACGGTGACGTCGCGGCCGCGCGTCGAGAAATCGAGCGAGTGGCTGTGCAGCTCGGCGCCGATCAGCAAGATCCGGCGATAGATGCCGGTGCGAATGAACGCGTCGGCCATCTGCAGGCCGTAGACGAACGCCGAGCACTGCTGGCGGATGTCGAAGCACGCGCAGTTGGTGCGCTCGGCAATGCCGAGCTTCTTTTGCACCAGCACCGCTGTGCCCGGAAAGTGAAAGTCCGGCGACAGCGTACCGAGAATGATGCAGTCGATATCTTTGGGCTCGAGGCCGGCATCGGCGATCGCGCGCTTGCTCGCTTCGAGCGCGAGATCGCTCGTCGCCATGCTGCCGTCGTTCGGGACGTAGCGGCGCTCTTTGATGCCGGTGCGCTTCTGGATCCATTCGTCGTCGGTCTCGGTCTGGATCGTGGCCTGACGAACGTGCTGATCGTTGAAGTACGGAAGCTCCTCGTTGGTGACGACGCGCTCGGGCACGTAGCTACCCAGGCCGAGGATCTTCGTACGAATCATGGACTCTGGCTTAGCACATGTAGCAGCCTACGACCGTGCGTGCGGTCGTCGTGCTTCTTGCTCTCGCTGCGACTGCGCACGCGAGTCCGCAAGACCTGCCGGGGTGGTCGCGCTACGAGCAACTTTGTGCTGCGTGCCACGGCTCGCGCGGCGATGGTCGCGGGCCGGCCGCGGCGTATTCGCGCGGCGAGCCACGCGACTTCACGCGCGGCGAATTCGAGTGGCGCACGACCCTGTTCGGGACGCCGCCGGAAGACGCCGATCTCGCGCGGACGATCAAATACGGCGCGCGCGGCACGTCGATGCCCGGGTTCGGCGACGTGCTCGGCAATCGCGACATCGCGGAAATGATCGCGATCGTGCGCGCGTTCGCTCCAAACGTGAGGGCCCCCCGACTCGCGATCGCGATCACCATCGAGCCGGCGCCGACGACGAACGGCGCCGCGGCATGGGCGAGCGCCGGTTGCGCGTCGTGTCACGGCGACGACGGCCGCGGCAATCGCGCGCTCGCGAGCCCGCCGTACGATCTGACGCGCGAGCCGCTGCGCCGCCCACGCGAGAGCGATACGCCGGCTGATCGGCGTCGCGCGGCGGCGTGGTCGATCGCGACCGGCATGACGGGCACCGCGATGCCGGGCTTTCCGGCGGCCGACGTGTGGGCGCTCGCCGATTACGTCGTGCAGCTGAACGCGAACGCGCACGACGATCGGATGGCGATGGGCAGCGCGAAGCTCGTCGTCGGCACGTGGCCCGGCGCGGATCCCGACGAGGCGAGTATTTTCGGCAGTGCCGTGCCGCTACAAGGCACACCACCGGCAAGCTTGGCGCCCGCCGAAGCGTCGCTGTCGGTGCAGCAATGCGCGCGCTGTCACGCGAAGCAAGCGCGCGAGTGGCAGCCGTCGCTGCACGCCGGCGCGACCTCGGTCGGCTATCGCGCGCGGCTCGCCGACGGCGTCGATGCGACCAACTGCGCGCGCTGTCATGCGCCGCTCGCCGAGCAGCGCGGCGATCCGCAGCTCGCGAGCGAAGCCGTGCAATGCGCCGGCTGTCACGTCCGCGGCTGGACGCGGCGCGGTCCCGCGAACCTCGCGCCGTCGCTCGCGACGTTGCCGAACTATCCGTTCACGCCGTCGCCGATCTACGACCGCGGCGATTTCTGCATGACGTGTCACCAGCTGCCGCCGAGCTCGGCGGTCGCCGGCAAGCCGCTGCTCAACACGTACAAGGAGTGGCTCGAAGGGCCGTACATGCGGCGCGGCGTGCAATGCCAGAGCTGCCACATGTCGAATCGCGAGCACACGTGGCTCGGCGTGCACGATCCGGCGACGCTGCGCCAGGCGTATCGGCTCGACGCGAAGGCGACGCGCGATCGCGATGCGATCCGCGTCGATGTCGAGCTCGCGAACGTCGGCGCCGGCCACGATTTCCCGACCACGGCGACGCCGGCGATCTACATCGTGATCGAGCTCGTCGACGGCGCGCGCGTCGTCGGTCGCTTCGCGCAGCGCATCGGTCGCGACGTCTACTGGGACGGCAGCTGGCACGAGCGCAGCGACACGCGCATCGCGCCCGGCGAGTCGCTGAAGCTCGCGCGCGTCTGGCACGGCCACGCGACCGCAGCTCGCGTGACGATCGAAGCTCACCCCGACGAATACTACGAGGGCCTGTACGCGAGCCGGATCGGCGCGAATCCGCTCTACGCGACGGCGCTACAAAAGGCGCGCGGATCGCACTACATCGCCGAGACGCGCGAGATCGCTCTCCCGTAAAGTACGCACGTGCACCGATTCTCGTTGCTCGCTTTGGTCACGCCGCTCTGGGCGTGCTCGTCGCACGCCGGCCACGAGCATCACGACACGCCGGAAGAATC
>DASXEF010000722.1:0-5850 GCA_036490255.1 Kofleriaceae bacterium | reverse complement strand
GACGATCCCGACCTGCGCGCGCGCCGGTTCAGCGTCGCGTGCCTGCTCGCGTTCGCGATCGGCTCGTACGACGGCTTCTTCGGCCCGGGCACCGGCACGTTCCTGGTCGTCGGCTTCGTCGCGCTGTGCGGGCGCAGCCTGATCGGCGCGACCGCCGACGCGAAGGTCGTCAACTTCGCGGCGAACCTGGCGGCGCTGGTCGCGTTCGCGATCGCGGGCAACGTCGTGTGGCGGGTCGCGCTGCCGATGGCGGTCGGTCAGCTCGCGGGCGGCGTGTTCGGCGCGCGGCTGGCGATGCGCGGCGGCGCGCGCCTCGTCCGGATCGGCATCGTCGTCGTGTCGGGCGCGCTGATCGTCAAGCTGGTGGCGCAGCTGATCGCGCCGTGATCGGGCCCGCCTTCGCGCGCAGCTCGCGCACGAGCGCGGCCTGGCCATCGGCGTGATAGCTCGAGCGCACGAGCGGGCCCGCGACCACGTGCGGGATGCCGGCGGCGCGCGCGAACGCCTCGAGCTCGGTGAACTCGGTCGGGTGCACGTAGCGCTCGATCGGCAGGTGCTCGCGCGACGGCGCGAGGTACTGGCCGAGCGTCACGATGTCGACGCCGAGCCCGGCGAGCTCGCGGATGACCTCGCGGACCTCGTCGAGCGACTCGCCGAGGCCGAGCATCAGGCCGGTCTTCGTGACCGCGCCGCGCTTGCGCGCGTGCTCGAGCACCTTGTAGCTGCGCGGGTAGCTCGCCTGCACGCGCACCTGGCGCGACAGCCGCGGCACGGTCTCGAGGTTGTGCGCGAACACGTCGGGATCGGCGTCGAGCACGATGTCGACGTTGGCGGTGTTTCCCTTGAAGTCGCCCGCGAGGATCTCGAGCGTCATCTGCGGGCAGGTCTCGCGGACCGCGCGGATCGTCTCGGCCCAGTGCGCGGCGCCGAAGTCGGGCAGGTCGTCGCGATCGACGCAGGTGATCACCGTGTGCTCGAGCGACAGCCGGCCGAGGAGCTCGGCGACCCGGCGCGGCTCGTCCGGATCGGCGGGCAACGGCCGGCCGGTCGTGACATCGCAGAACCGGCACGATCGCGTGCAGATGTCGCCGAGGATCATGATCGTCAGCGCGCGGCGCGTCCAGCACTCGCCGATGTTCGGGCAGCTCGCGCTCTCGCACACCGTGTGGAGCTCGAGCTCTTTCACCATCTGGCGCAGCTCGAAGAACGCGGGCTTGGTCGGCAGTTGCGCGCGGATCCATTCGGGATGGCGGCGACGCGGCGGCGCCTGACCGTCGACCACCGGTAAATGCACGCGTTCGGTCACGTCGGTTGATTAGCACATGTAAGCTGGGCCGATGCGAGCCCTGGTTTTCTCGATCCTCCTCGTCGGCTGCGGTGGCAGCCCGTCCACTCCACCGGCGAGCCCGACGCCGCCGACACCCGTTGCCGCCGGCTCGGCGACCGCCGGATCCGACGCCGGCTCGGCCGCCGCGACCGCGGGTCCGAGCGTCGAGTCGATGATCGCGAAGATGGGCGAGTTCAAGGACAAGCTCTGTGCGTGCCCCGATCAGACGTGCGCGGAAGGTATCGGCGACGAGATGAAGACGTGGACGCAAGATCTCGCGAAGCAAGGCGTCAAAGATCCGCACCTCACGGACGCCCAAGCCAAGCGCCTCGGCGACATCCGCGACGCGTTCGGCACGTGCATGCGCCGCATCTCGAACATGGGCGGTTGATGCGCGTGCTCGCGGCGATCGTGCTGGTCGCGTGCGGCTCGACCGCGCCGACTCCGGCACCGGTTGCCAACACGGCACCACCGCCGTCGACCGATGCATTCGAGGCACATCTCGCGGCGTTTACCGCATTCAAAGACGCGCTGTGCGCGTGCGGCCTCAACGCGGCTTGCGTGAATCACGTGACGTCACAGCTCGCGGCGTGGAAGGTCGACGAGCCCGACAACGTCGCGCCGCGCACCGACGCCGATCGCACCCGTTATGACGCGGTCGATCACGCGTTCGACACGTGCCTGCACGCGTTCGAGGAGACGCAGCCGCCCGACGGCTCGCTCTAGGACCAGCCGCCGCCTTCGCCGCCGACGATGTCGTACGGATCGTTGTCGCGATGCGGCTCGGACTTCTCCCGACAATCGGGGCAGAGCTGTAATGCCGACGGCGATCCGCAGGATTCGCACAGCGATGGTTTGAGCTCGAGTCGCGGCGCGTTTCGCGTCGGCAACCGAGACGTGTGCCGGAACATGTGGCGCTTCGGTTGGAGCCCGTTCATGTAGCCAACAGGTCGCAAGCCACGTGCCATGCGATGCCGCGTCGCGCACGAAATGTAGTCTCGGTGCTCGCGCAGCACTTACGCCGGCGCTACGAGATCCGCCAACGCGTCGAGACGTCACTCGTGTGCGGAGTCGTTACAGCCGATCACAGATCGATGGCTTCGCCGAGCGCGTCCTCACTCGCGCCTTTGATCGCCTCGGCGAACGTCGGGTGCGCGTGGATCGTGTAGACGAGCGAGTCGACGTTGACCTCGGTCGTCTTCGCGAGTGTCAGCTCGGCAATCAAATCCGTGACGGCAGGACCGATCATGTGGGCGCCGACGAGCGCGCCGGTCTCGGCGTGCCAGAGCACCTTCACGAAGCCGCCGGGCTCGCCCGATGCCGTCGCACGCGCGAGCGCGCGAAACGGAAATCGCCCGACCTTGATCGGGATGTTCTGGGCGGTCGCTTTTTCCTCGGTGAGGCCGACCGATGCGATCTCGGGATAGCAGTACGTGCACGCCGGGATCGCGTCGTAGCGGACGGGCTCGGCGTGCGCACCGGCGATCACCTCGGCGACGAAGACGCCTTCGGCCGACGCGACATGCGCGAGGCCTCGGCCGATCACGTCGCCGATCGCCCATAAATTTTCACCGCAGCGGTTCTTCGCGTCGACCTTGATCCAGCCGCGCTCGATCTGGATGTTGTGGGCTTCGAGCCCGAGATTCTCGGTGTTCGCCTGGATGCCGACCGCGACGAGCAAGATGTCGGCTTCGAGCTGGATCTTTTCACCGGTCGACGATTCCGCGGCGATCACCACGCCGGTCTTGCTCGGCTGCGCGGCGGTTAGCTTGTGGCCGACGAGTGACTTGATCCCGCGCTTGTCGAACGCGCGCGCGAGCTCTTTGCTGACCTCGGGATCTTCGTTCGGCACGAGCCGCGGCATGAACTCGACGATCGTGACGTCCGTGCCGAGCGAGCGATAGAACGACGCGAACTCGACGCCGATCGCGCCGGCGCCGAGCACGACGAGCCGCTTGGGCTGGACGGGCAGGGTCATCGCCTTGCGGTATTCGATGATGCGGTCGCCGTCGATCGTGATGCCGGGCAGCGAGCGCGCGCGCGCGCCGGTCGCGAGGATCACGTGCTTGGCCTCGACGATCCTCCCATCTTCGGACAGCTCGATCTGATGCGGCTTCCACGCCTGCGTGCGCGGCAGCAGCTTCGCGGTGCCCTTGATCGAATCGATCTTGTTCTTCTTGAACAAGAAGCCGACGCCCTTCGAGATCTTGTCGGAGATATCGCGCGAGCGTTTGATCATCGCCGGGAAGTCGATGCCGACGTTCTCGGCGATCACGCCGAACTCTTTCGCGCGATGCACGTGCTCGAGGACTTCGGCGCTCTTGAGCAGCGCCTTGGTCGGGATGCAGCCCCAGTTGAGGCAGATGCCGCCGAGCTCGGCGCGCTCGATACACGCGGTCTTGAGCCCGAGCTGTGCGCAGCGGATCGCCGCGACGTAGCCACCGGGCCCCGAACCGATCACCACGACATCGAAGACTTCGCTCATCCGAGAAACTCCTGCAGCGCGGTCGTCACGCGTTCGGGCTGCTCGACCGTCGACGAATGGCCGGCGCCTGGAATCTTGATCAGTTTCGCGCCGGCGATCGCGGCTGCGATGCGCTCCGCCTTTGCCGGCACCGTCGCGACATCTTCGTCGCCGACGACGACCAACGTCCGCGCGCGAATTCGCGCGAGCTCGTCGGCGCAGCCTGCGCGATCGATCACGCCGTTCGTCGCGCGCCAGATGTCTTTGCGCGCCGTCATGATCTTCGCGAACCGCGCGACGTCGGCCTTGCGCGACGGATCGGCGAGCACCGTCTTGCCGAGCATGATCGGCAACACGCGCTTCGCGATCGGTCCCAGGCCGATGAACCGCGACACGTTCGCGAGCATGCGATAGCGCGGCGCGTTTTCTTCGGGCTCCGGATCGGCCGACGTCTCGAGCAACATCAACGACCGCACGAGCTCCGGCCGGCGCGCCGCGATTCGCATCGCGACGAAGCCGCCCATCGACAACCCTGCGAGGTGCACGGCGCCGGTGCCGAGGTGCTCGAGCAGCGCGATCGCATCTTGCGTGACGAGCTCGATGCCGATGCAGTGCCGGCGATCGGTCGCGCTTTGGCCTTGGCCGCGGTGATCCCACGCGATGCAGCGATACGTCGCGCGCAGCGCGGCGATCTGCGGCGCGAACAGCTCGGTGCTCCACAACAGGCCGTGCGAGAACGCGATGGTCTCGCCCGACGAGCCGGGACCGGTGTCGTCGTAGTAGAGCCTGGTCCCGTTGATGTCGGCGAACGACACTGTGTGACTCGCTTCGCTCGTCAAAGCGCGAGCGACTCGGGATGCTCCGCGAGATCGACGAACGCCGCGAGCCAGCGCGCGCCGAGCGCACCGTCGATCACGCGGTGGTCGCACGACATCGTGACGGTGAGCGTCTTGCCGACGACGACGGCGCCGTTCTTGACGACGGGCGCGTCGATCGTCGCGCCGATCGCGAGGATGCCGGCTTCGGGCGGATTCAAGATCGCGGTGAAGCGCTCGATGCCCATCATGCCGAGGTTCGACACGGTAAACGTCGAGCCCGTGATCTCGTGGGCCTTGAGCTGGCGATTTTTCGCGCGCGTCGCGAGGTCGCGAACCTCGGCGGCGATCGAGCCGATGCCTTTTTGATCGGCGTCGAAGATCACCGGCGTGACGAGCCCTTCGGGCAACGCGACGGCGACGCCGACGTTGACGCGATGGAACGTGCGAATGCCGTCGTCGATCCACGCGGCGTTGCACTCGGGCACGCGGCGCAGCGCGAGCGCGACGCCTTTGATGATCAGGTCGTTGACGCTGACCTTGCCTTTGTCGCCGAGCAGCGCGCTCAAGCGCTCTTTGAAACCGAGCAGCGGCGCCGCGTCCAACGTGCGCATCAAGTAGAAGTGCGGGACGTCGCGCTTGGCCTCGGTCAGCCGCGCTGCGATCCGCTTGCGCATGTTCGACGCCGGCGCGTCGGTGTAGTCGGTAGCGTGATCGGCGGCGATCGGCTTGCGCACGGCGATCGCCGTCTGTTCGGTCTTCGTCTCGGCCGGCGCTTCGTCGACCTCGACCGGCGCCGCCTGCGCGTGGCCGTTGCCGCCAGAAGCCGCTTTCACATCGCGCTCGACGATGCGGCCGCCGGGTCCCGTCCCGGTGACATTGCGCAGATCGACGCCGAGCTCGATCGCGAGACTCTTCGCGAGCGGCGAGGCGAGCAGCTTGGTCCCAGCCGTGGGCGTAGGCGTCGGCGATTTCTTGTCTTCGACTTTCGGCGCCGGCGCGGGTTTCGGCGCGGGCGCAGGCGCGGCCTTTGGTGCGGGTGCGGGTGCGGGTGCGGGCGCGGCCTTCGCTTCCGGTTTCGGTGCGGTCGCCTTCGCCGCCGCCGCACCGCCGCCGGCCGCCTGCGCGACAAGCGCGCTGACATCTTCGCCGGCCTTGCCGATGATGAGCACCGGCGCGCCGAGCTTGACGGTCTCGCCTTCTTTCGCGAGCAGCTTCAACAGGACGCCGTCGTCCTCGATGTT
>DASXEF010000693.1:0-11981 GCA_036490255.1 Kofleriaceae bacterium | reverse complement strand
CACATCGATCTCGAGCGCCACGGCCGGCCGTCGGCCGAACGCTTCGTGCGTTACTCGGCGCCGATCGTCGGCAAGCGCGACGATCTCGCGGCGATCGCAGCCGCGGCCCCGAAGCTGGTCGCGACCGGGCCGTGGCCCGACGCGCCGAAAACCGGCCTCGCCGTCGACGAGCTGACGCCCGGGATCGTCACGACGCGCAGCGACGCCGACGGCGCGCTCGAGCTCGATCGCGCGATGGATGCGAGCGCCGCGTTCGCCGCGTGCGCGCCGAAGAACCGCAAGCCGCACGACGTGCGCGGCTATTGGGCTGATTGGAAGCTGTCGGCGCTCGGCACGCCGATGTCGGTGATGGTGTCGCCGTTCGGCGGCGCCGATCCCGCCGACGCGACCGCCGCCGACTGCTTGAAGAAGGCGATGCAGCACATGCAGCTCACCTGCCCTCGCGACGGCAAGGTCACGCCCGTGCGCACCGCGATCTGCCTGTAGCTACGCGAACGGATGCACGTCGCGCCGCCCGACGAGCGCGATCGCGAGCGAGATCGCGACGTACGCGGCCGTGCACGCCGACGCGAGCTCGATCGCGGGCAGCGTCGCGAGCCACTGCGGCCCCGGCACGCACACGTCCTGCATCGGGAACGCGACCCACGCGAACGCCGCCGGCACGAGCGCGACGGCGAGCGCGACGAACGACACGGCGAGCACCGATGCCAACCGATCGCGAACGCCGCGCACGCTCGCGACCGACATCAGGCGCAGCGCCGCGAACGCGAGCACGCCGTTGCGGATCAGCGCCGTCGTGGCCTCGCTGCGCGACGCGACGAGCGGTCCACTCCAGCCCGCGAGCGCGACGGCGAGCGCGACCTGGATCGCGACGCTCGCACCGATCGCGAGCGCGAGCCGGGACGGCGCGAGCTGCACGACGCGACGCCGCACGAGCACGACCACGAGCGCGATCGCGAGCAGCGCGGCGGCGACTGCGAGCGTGCCGCGGCGCAGGCGAGCTCGATCGCGCGCCGCATTCGCGTCGACCGCGCCGCGTGCGACGATCGCGTCGGTCACGGTCAAGCGCACGCGATCGGCGGCGATGCGCTGGTCGCTCGAATGCGCATCGAAGGCGAGCGCTTCGACGAGCGTGCGGCCGAGGCCGTGGCCCGGCGCGGCGATTCCGAGCAGCGCGGCGACGGTCGGCGCGACGTCGATCAAGCGCGGGTGATCGATCACCGCGCCGCGGCGAATCCCCGCGCCCGCCATCACGAGCGGCACCTGCGTTGCTTCGGGCGCGATCCCGCCGTGGCCGCCGCGATCGGTGTGGCCGTGATCGGCGGTCACGATGATCGCGTCGCGGTCGAGATCGATCTCGTCGACGATCGCCGCCAGTGCGCGATCGGCGTCACGTGCCGCGGCTGCGTACTCGGCGCTCGCGCCGCCATACGCGTGCCCGGCGGAGTCGACGGTACCGACGAGCATCACGACGAGATCGGCATCGCCGCGCGCCGCTGCCGTGCCGGCCTCGACGAAGCCGCCCGGCCAAGGTGCGTAGCGCGCGTCGTCGAACGCCGATGTGTAGTCGGCAGCCGGCGCCTGGGTCTCGCGCTCGAAGATCTCGGCGTTGCCGCCGATATCGACATCGAGCACGGCCGGCGGCGCATCGAGTGGTGCACCGCGGCGGCGCAAGAACAGCCGCGGCAGCACTTCATAGTCGGTCGCGAGCGCGACGCCGAGCCCGCGATCGCGCGCGCGATCCATCAGCGTATCGAGGGCGACCGGCGTGCGATGGCGATTCGTGCGGACGCCGCTCGAGATCGGCGGCACGCCGCTCAAGATCGATACGTAGTTCGGCCGCGACCACGTCGGATAGTGCGACATCGCCGCCGCGCTCGTGCCGAGCGCGCGCAGCCGATCGAGCGCCGGCAGCTCGTGCGAGCTCGTCTCGCGCAGCCCGTCGACGATGATCAAGAACACGCGGCGTGCGAGCCGCGGCGTCGGCGGTTCCGCGATCACCGGCGCGATCGTGGTCAGCGGCGGTCGCTGCAGCTCGAGCTCGTTGGTGGCGCACCACGCGCCGAGCGCGACGGCGATCGCCGCGGCGGCAACGATCACGCCGAGCGCGACGACGCTCGTCGGTTCGGCGCTGCGCCACTGCACACCCTCACGTTGCGCGATCGCCGAAACAGCGCGACGACGTCCACGTGACGGGACGGCACCATTGTCCGGACACCGGACGTCACTTCGGCGGCAACGTCACGAGCGCGAACCAGTAATCACCGAGCGACTGGATCATCTTCGCGAACGCTTCGAAGTTGATCGGCTTGACCAGATACGAGCTGCACCGCAGCTTGTACGAGCGCAGCACGTCCTCGTCGGCATTCGACGACGTCAACACGACGATCACCAGGTGGCGAAGCCGCTCGTCGGCGTTGATCGCTTGCATCACCTCGATGCCGTCCATGCGCGGCATGTTGAGGTCGAGCAGGATGATGTCGGGCGTCGGCGCGGAGGCGTAGCTGCCTTCCTTGCGCAAGAACGCCATGCACTCTTCGCCGTTGGCGACGTGATGGAGATCGACGGCGAGCTTGGCGCGCACGAAGCCGAGCCGGGTGATCTCGACGTCGTTGTCGTTGTCCTCGGCGAGGAGGATCACGGCGGGTCGTCCGCGGACGAGCACTTCGTTCATCGATGACTCCGTTTCGCGATCGTGAAGAAGAACGAGCTGCCTGCTCCCGGCTTCGACTCTACCCAGATCGTGCCGCCGTGGCGATCTACCACACGCCGGCAGATCGCGAGCCCGATCCCGGTGCCCGGATATTCCTTCTGATCGTGCAGGCGCTTGAAGACCTCGAACACTTGTTGGTGGTGCTTCGCCGCGATGCCGATCCCGTTGTCGCGGACCTCGAGCTGCCAGTCGTCGCCGCGATCCTGCGCGGTGATGCGAACCTGCGGCGCCGCCTCGCCGCGATACTTGAGCGCGTTGCCGACGAGGTTCAGCAACAGCTGCACGAGCTGCGAGCGATCGCCTTGCACCTCGGGCAGCTCGCCGGCGGTGATGGTGACGTTCGCCGTGTCGAGCAGCCCGATCGCGCGATCGAGCACGTCGCGCATGGCGACGGTTTCGAACGCGCGCGGCTCGGCATCGAGGCGCGAATACTCGAGCAGATCGCGGATCAGCGTCTGCAGGTGTTCGATCGAGCGGCCGATGCGCGCGAGCCAATCGTTCGCCTGCGCATCGAGCCCGTCGCCGTAGGTCGAGCGCAACAGATCGACGAAGCTCGCGATCCCGCGCATCGGCGTCTGCAGATCGTGCGACGCGACGTACGCGAAGCGCTGGAGATCGAGATTGCTCCGTGCAAGCGCGGCGTTCGCGCGCTCGAGCTCGGCCGCGCGCTGTTCGCGCTCGGTGACGTCCTCGACCGTGACGAGCCGCTGCATGCGCTTGCCGTAGCGAAACGGCTTGCCGCGGATCTCGACGGCGATCGCTCCACCGTCGGCGCGGACGAGCTGCAGCTCGATCGGCGCGGTTGCAGCGGCGTCGTCGGCACGCGCGATCGCGAGCGCGTCGCTGCCGCCGAGGATGCGCACGAGCGCGTCGTTGACCTGCGCGATCGCGCCGGCCTCGTGGATCAACACGCCTTCGAACGTCGAGTTGAACAGCGACTGGAAGTGCTCGTTACTCGCGGCGAGGTCGCGCACGACGCGCAGCCGCGACGCCATGCCGATGTTCGCCTGTAGCAAGACCGTCATGATGCCGGGCACGAACACCGAGTGCCGCAGCTCGGGCAGCGCGATCACCAGGCCGAGCGAGAGCGCGGTCGCGAACGCCGAGTACGCGAGCAGCGACGCGCGCGACAACATGCCCATCGTCACCGCGGTGACGGTCACAAACGAGCCGACGATCCAGTTGAGGTCGCCCGCGTTTTCGTAGAACAGATAGAAGTAGTGCGCGGTCAACAGCCACAGGCCGCACGTCCACAGCACCGCGATGCGCTGCGCGATCCACACGCTCGCGTAGCTCGCCGCGGCGATCGCCCAGATCGCGGCGACGACGACGAGCCGGCCGAGCAACGGGTTGTACGCGTGCGGCAACAGCAGCTCGACGCCGACCCACCACACCAGGTAGACCGCGCCGACGAACGCGACGAGCCTCCGGTACAGCCACAGGTCTCGCTCCGCCGATTCCACCGTCCGCGGGCATAGCCGTTGCGCGGGATGCGGCGCAAGTGGCTCGGCGAAGTCTTCAGCTCGACCGAGCCGCCAGCCGGGCCCCGACGTCTAACCGCGCGTCAGCTCGTGACCGACGCGGCGGAAGTGCCACGCGCGCACGTGCAGCCGCGTCTGCGCATCGGTCAGATCCGCGCGCATCCGCGCGATGAATACGCTCGGCACGAGCATCACGCAGATATCGACGACGACGAGCAGCACGAGCGTGCCGACGCGCGGCAACGCGAGCAGATGCGGCACGACGATCCAGCGATCGGCGTCGAACACGTACGACGCGGGCAACCAGCCGGTGAGCTCGAGCAGCGCCGGCACCACCATGGCGACGAGCGACATCGCCGCACTGACGCGCCGCACGTCGCGGTGCGGATGAGCCTGCGCGACGATCGAATGGATCGCGACGAACGTCGGCATCATGATCAGCGGGCCGTAGATGCGACTCATCCCGGCGATCGAGACCAGCGACAAGCCGATCGCGACGTACTGCTCGCGGCTCGTGATTCGCGTCGCACGCAGCGCGCGGATGCACAACATGATCGCGAGCACGCCGGGCGTCACGATCCACAGCACGTCGTTCCAGTTACGCACGCCGACCGCCATCAGCGCCGGCACGAACGCGAACCACGCGAGGATCGACAAGATCAGCTGACGCGCCGACGCCCGCAGCAGCTGCTGATCCTCGCGATCGATCTCGGCGCGAGCCTCTTGCGGGATCTCCCGCGGCGGCGTGTCGAGGATCTCGGAGAACATGGTCACGTTGGCGTCGTCGGTCGGATCGAGTGCGAGCGCGCGGGCGAGCTCGCGCATCGCGACGCCGCGGTGGACCTCGGACTCGGCACCCGGTACGTCCGATTTCGCGAGTGCATCGCGCGCCGCGGCGGCGTGCTCGGCGGCTCGAGCCCGGCGCTGGGCGAGCTCGCGATCGCCTTCGAGATAGCGCCACACCGCTTGATGCAGCGCGCGCGGCGACAAGTAGCGGCGCGCCGGATCGAGCTCGGTCGCCTGCGCGCAGATCGCGTCGAGCTCCGGCGCGATCACGCGATCGGGCGCACGCCGCGACGGCCGCGGCTCGAACGGCACGTACGGCGCGCTCGGATCGCGCAGCGGCTCGAGCGCGAGGAGCTCGAACAGGATCGCGCCGAGCGCGAACACATCGGCGCTCGGCCCGACGTCGGAATCGACGAATTGCTCCGGCGCCATGTACAGCGGCGTGCCGAGCAGCTCGCCCGGCTTCGACAGCGCCGGATCCGGCACGGCCGTCGCCTCGTGCGCGACGACCCGCGCGACGCCCCAATCGAGCACGTAGACCTCGCCGAAATCGCCGAGCATGATGTTCGCGGGCTTGAGATCGCGGTGAATGACGCCGTGGCTGTGCGCGTAGTCGATCGTCAAGCACACCGTCGCGAACGCGGTCAACAGCTCGCGCTGCGTGAACCGCGCCTGCGCGGCGAGATCGCCGGAGCGCACCTCGTCGAGGATCGCGTGCAGCGTGCGGCCGAGCACGCGGCGCATCGTGAAGAACACGCTGCCGTCGCCGCGCACGTCGATGTCGTAGACCGGCACGATCGACGGATGCTCGAGCTGACCTTGCACCTGCGCCTCGCGAATGAATCGCGCGCGATCGCTCGGCAAGATCTCGCGGCGCGAGTGGATCACCTTGAGCGCGACGTCGCGACCGATGCGCGCATCGCGCGAGATCACGACCTTGCCCATCCCGCCGACGCCGAGCACCGCACCGTCGGTGTAACGCGCCGCCGACGACGCCTGCACCGCCGCGACCGCGTCGTCGAGGTTGGCCGACACGCGGCGTGGCGCGTGCTCGCGCGTCTCGACGAGAGTGCTGTACGGCGGGAATCCGCCCGACGCTTCGTCCATCACACGATAGTACGATTCAAACGCGCGGTCGGCTTGGTTACTCTCGGCATATGCAGGTCTCGCGTTGGCTCGTCGCCGTGGCTGCGTTCGCGTGCTCGCGAACCGTCGCCGCTCCGCCACCACAGGCACCGATCGCGCTCGCGCACGAGATCTTCAAAGAGCTGGTCGAGATCGATACGACCGCGTCGAACGGCGATACGGCGAAGGCCGCACACGCGGCGGCCGCGCGCTTGCTCGCCGCCGGCTTTCCCGCCGCCGACGTCACCGTGTTCGAGCCCGCGCCGAAGCGCGGCAACCTCGTCGCGCGGCTGCGCGGCACCGGTGCGCAGAAGCCGATCTTGCTGGTCGCGCACCTCGACGTCGTCGAGGCCAAGCGCGCGGACTGGACGACCGATCCATTCAAGCTCGTCGAGCAAGCCGGCTATCTCTACGGCCGCGGTACGTCCGACGACAAGTTCATGGCCGCGACGTGGCTCGCCGACATGATCGAGTGGAAGCGCGACGGATTTCGGCCGAATCGCGATCTCGTGTTGGTGCTCGAGACCGACGAGGAGCTCGGCGCATCGACGCAAGCCGGCATGACGTGGCTGATCAAGAACCACCGCGACCTGCTCGACGCGGCGTTCGCGATCAACGAAGGCGGCGGCGTCGCGGTCAAGGACGGCAAGCCGGTGTGGAACAGCCTGCAGACCGCCGAAAAGGTCTTCCAGACGTTCACACTCGAGGTCAAGAACAAGGGCGGTCACAGCTCGCAGCCGCGCAAGGACAACGCGATCTACGAGCTCGCCGACGCGCTAGTGAAGCTCGAGAAGCTCGAGTTTCCGGTCGCGCTCAACGACACCACGCGCAGCTACTTCACGAAGATGGCGACGATCGAGCACGGCCAGGTCGCCGCCGACATGACCGCGGTGCTCGCCGCGCATCCCGATCCGGCCGCGGTCGCACGGCTGTCGGACCTGCCGTTTTACAACGCGCAACTGCGCACGACGTGCGTCGCGACGCGACTCGAGGCCGGCCACGCCGACAACGCGTTGCCGCAGCTCGCGCGCGCGACGATCAACTGCCGCCTCGTGCCCGGCGACAAGGTCGACGACGTCCTCGCCAAGCTCGTCGCGACGATCGGCGATCCGAACGTCGCGATCGCCCTGCTCGATCGCGATGTCGCCAGCGCGCCGTCGCCGGTCGACAAGCAGCTGTTCGCCGCGGTCGAGACGCTGACGCACAAGTTCTGGCCCGGCATCCCGGTCGTACCGACGATGTCATCCGGTGCGACCGACGGTCGGTTCTTGCGCAACGCCGGTATCCCGACGTACGGCCACAGCGGGCTCGCCGGCAACATCCTCGATCCGCGCGCGCACGGCAAAGACGAGCGCATCTCGATCAAAGCGTTCGACAAGGGCGTGCAATACCTTTACGAGCTCGTGATGTTGCTCGCGAGGTGAGGTGAACGATGAAGAAATGCGCGATTTGCATATTCGGGTCGTGGGTCGTCGGGCTGACCACGCTCGCGGTCGCGATCGCCGCCGTGACCGGCCACGTCCCGGCGATGACCGTCTGGATGCGCGTGATCCTCGCCACGGCCGGTGCCGTCAGCCTCGGCTTCTTGTTCTATCAACCGCCGCTCGCGCCGTGCCCGCGCTGCGTGCGCGCGAACAAATAGCGGCAAACGCGAGCCGCGACATCGCGTGCGCGCTCGCTCGGGCTACGCTGCGAGCCATGCTCCGTCGTTCGCTCGCCGTGGTCGTCGCGCTTGGCGCGCTCGCCGGCTGCAACGACGACGCGTCGACCACCGAGCCCGACTCGTCGACGCTGATGATCGCCGCGAGCCACGGCACGATCGCGAACGATTTCACCGCGACGATCGACGGCTCGGGCACGCCGCCGGAGCTCGGTCCGGTCTCGATCGACGCCGACACCGGCGCGATCACGATCGACGGCGAATCCGGCGACACCGCGCTCTACAACACCGAGCTGTTCTCGGGCTACCAGATCTTCGGCTCCGTCGTGATCTCGCCCGATCGCTGGGCGATCGCTTATCCGTACTGCATGGGCGACTCGCTCGTCGACGTGTACACCGAGTTGGTCGGCTCGGGCGGCTTCGTGCTGATGCCGGCGACCGGCTCGTGCACGGAGTCGATGTCACCCGCCGACACCGTCGTCGACCTGCCCGCGTTCACGATCCCGATGCCGGCCGCATCCGGCGACGCGACCGTGAGCGGCTCGGAGATCGAGCTCGATCACGGTTCCGGTCAGATCGCGATCGACGGCGCGATGCAGCCGGCGGTCGTGTTCAACACCGTCGATTGCTCGACGACATGCGGCTCGCCCGGTTGGTACGAGCTGCACACGCTGGTCTGGGATGCTGCGAGCGAAGCCGCGACGTTCGTCATCGTCTACTTGGAGATCGGCACACCCGGTTCGGTCCAGCTGTCGTACGGGCTTCGCCTGCCGACGCTCGACGATCCGTTCGACAACGAAGTGCTCGACGCGACCTGGACCGAGCCGACCGCGCGTGTGCCCGCGACCGCGCACCTGCCGCCGCCGTGGCTCGTTCAACCACCGACGAGCACGAGCGGCGCCGCGAGCGGATCGCGATAGATCGTGCGCAGCTCGATGTGCCCGGGGTGCGGCACGTCGCGATCGCGCCGCCGACGAACCGCGATATGCGCACCGATCGCGAACCGCGCATCGAGATATTCGGCGAGCGCCGGCCGTGCGATCGCACGTGGCGTCGCGAGATGGCGGATGCCGGTCACCGACGACGCTGCGAGATCCCAGACGCGATGCGCGGCCTCTTCGGCCCACACGACCGAGCGCGCCTCGTCGGCGACGACCGTCGTCGGCATCCGGCGCTCCGTGCGCGAGCGCAGCCAATCGAGGTGGCCGTTGCGACCGCTCGCCGACGGGCCGATCCACGGCCCGCTGCGGATCACGAGCGTGTTGTCGCGGCGCAAGATGATCTGCTCGGCCGCGACGCGCGTGCGACCGTAGGCGCTGCTCGGATCCGTCGGCGACGTCTCGTCGTACGGGCCCGACTCGCCGCTGAACACGTGGTCGCTCGACAGGTAGACGATGCGGGCGGTCGGCGGTGCGTGCGCGAGCAAGATCGACATCGCGGTCACGTTCACGGTCCACGCGAACTCGGGCGAGCGCTCGCAGTTCTCGACGTCGCAGACACCCGCGCACTGGATGATCAGGCTCGGCTGTTCGCGCGCAAACAAGTCGGCGACCGCAGCCTCGTCATCGAGATCGATGCCGCCGACCACGCCCGGCGGCGGCCGTCGCGTTGCCGTGTTGCAGTACGCCGCGATGTCCGGACGCGCTCGAAACAACGAGAAACCCACCATCGAGCTCGCGCCGAACAGCACAGCCGAGTCTACTGCTTCACGTCGATTGGCTCGAGCACGCCTTCAAAATACCGCTTCGGATCGAGTGCCGGCAATCACGGCGCGGGATTCATGAGCACGACAAAGACGTCGGTGTCGCTCTGGCCCGGATTCGTCAACGTGCTACTCGCGAGCTCGATCTCACCGGAGAACGTGCCGACGTACGCGAGCGTGCCGTTCGCGCCGGCCGCGGCACCGCGAGTAAGGGTGTCTTGCTCGCCTTGGACCATGCGTTGGCCGAAATCGCTGGTACTCGTGCGGCCGATCGAATCGAACGCGACTTGCTCCATCTCGCCAGGCACACCCGAGGGGGCATCCGCATCGTAGGGGCCGTCGTTCCACGCGCTACTCACAACATAGCCAGTAGGCATCGTGATCAAGGTCCTGGATTCCGGGGCATCGTCGCCGTGATCCGCTAGCGTCGCCGACCAAGCCTCGTCTCCGGTCGCGTCGAATGCGTGGAGCGTCTCATGCCCCCAACCGCTGCCCGGTGGTATCGCCACCTCACTCAGCTGCACGACGAAATGATCGTCTGCGTCGATTGCTAGCCCCGTCGCGCCCGCCTCGTTGTTGGGATCCGGGCTCACTAGCTGCGACGCGAGATAGAGCCCGTCCTTGCGAAAGCGCGCGAGGAACGAATCGTAGGGCGTGGTCGGCGCGAGCGTCGCGCCACCGATGGACGCAGGCATTCCCATGCCGCCCGCCAGCACGACATCATCGTTCGCATCGATCGCGAGGAGCTCTGGAACGGGACCACCCATGTCGGTGCCGGGAAACGCCGCGCCCCACAGCTGATTGCCCGACGGATCGAATTCGAAGACGACGCCGCCCAGGTCGTTCGGTGGCACGGTGTACGTGGCGCTGCCGAGCTCGAGCGTGTTGTCGAACGCGCCCGACACGACAATGTTACCGGTGCTATCGATCGCCATGCTTCTGCTGTCCATTTCGGCCGGCTCGCTACGAACCCACTGCAGCTGACCGGTCGACGCGTACTTCGCCAAGAAGAGCCCGCCCGAGCTCAGCGTTTGACCGCCGAAGTCGACCGTGCCGTTGAACCCGCCGGTGACGACGATCGAGTCGTCGCTCGGATCGATCGCGACACTCGTCATGTTCATGTACGACATCGTCGGGTCCGCGCTGTTGATGAGCTTGACCGTCCAGCGCTCGGAGCCATCACTCGCAACGCGCTTCGTGATGAAGCCTGTCGTCGGCTGCAGGTTCTGCGAATTGTACGAGCCGCCGAATTCGCCGATCGCGACGACATCGCCGATCGAATCGATCGCGACGGATTCGCCCCAATCGTTGTCGATCGATCCGAGTTGAATCGCCCATCGTGGCGCGCCGACCGCGGTGAACCCGAGGTTCTGCTCGTCGGCGTGACAGGCGGCGCACAACAATGCGTACGCGATGATGCTCGCCCTCATGGAGACTCCTTTTGAACGGTGGGTCGTGGTTCGTCACGTTGCATCGCTCGTTCGACGAGGTCGCGATGAACGCTCGTGGGATATTGCTGAATGAATCGCGAGGCGGCGCTTCGCGCTTCGGCCGTGCGCCGCAGCTTTACGAGCGCCGAGATTCGTACGGCGTCGCGCTCCTCGGCGAGCGCGCCGTCGGGATGCAGCTGCGCGTCGTGCTCGGCGATCTCGAGTGCCTGCTCGGGGTCGCCGGCCGATAACACCGTCCGTGCACGTGCGAGGAGATCCGCTTCCGTCTGCTCTGGAGCTTTGCCGGCGACACGCGGCTTCGCCGCCGGCGGTTCGGCAGCGTTCGGCGCTGGCGCGATGTCGCTTGCTACGGCGCGCACTGGCGTTGATGGCACGACCGTCGCGACCGGTGCGCCGGTTTTCATCGCCTTCGCGGTCTCGGTCGTGCGTCCATGTTTCAGCGCGACGACGGCGCCGGCACCGGCAGCGATCGTGATCGCGATGATCGCGAGTGCTTTTCCAGCACCACCGAGCACGACTGCGTGGCCGAGCGGTGTCCTTCCAATGACCGCCGCGAGCCGCGCTCGCATGCCGGAATGGACCGACGGATCGAGAACCTTCGCCGTTTTTTCCGCCGCGAAGAGATCTTTCAAGCCGTCCGGCGGAGGCTCGATCTCACTCATCGATCCTCCTGCAGCTTCTGGACAGCGACGAGCAAATCGCCGCGCGCCAGTCGGAGGCGCGAGTGGACGGTGCCGGCGGGAATCTCGAGCATCGTCGCGATCTCGGCGCCGGTATGGCCTTCGAGGTCGTGCAGGATAAGCACCGTTCGTCGCTCCTCGTCGAGATCGGCAAGCGCTCGCCAGAGCAGCTTTCGCTTCGCGCTGAGTGGATCTTCCACGGCCGCAGGTTCGATCTCGCTTGGTTCCTCGCGGCGCTTTGCTCGAAGTCCAGACGCGATTCGACGAGCGACGCCAAACAGCCACGGGCGCATCTCGGCTGTTCGATCGATCTCGTTCCAACGCCGGTGAAGCACGAGGAACACCTCGTTCGCGGCATCGGCGATGTCTCGCTCGGGCACACC
>DASXEF010000621.1:0-10622 GCA_036490255.1 Kofleriaceae bacterium | reverse complement strand
CTCGCGCATCGCGCGCGCTTGGGTGTCGTTGGCGGGCCGATTCTTCTGCGCGAACCCCACGCTCGATGCGCCCATGCCCATCCCGGCCGGAACGTGCTCGGTCGCGGCACCACTTTGCGGCGGCGCATCGGCGCGCGCCTGGCTCGCGATGCCGAGCATCACGACGCAGACGATCGTGATGACGAGCGACACGTCGGCGGCGCGACCGAGCCGCGTCTTCGGCTTCCACTGCAGTCGATCGACGACCCGTTGCGGAATCAAGCACACGAGCGTGCCGAAGCCGAGCACCATGAAGCCGACCCAGACCCACAAGATCAGCGGATTGATGAACGCGGTGAAGTTCGCGAGCCCGGTATCGAGATCGTAGCCGGTGAGCACGACGTAGATGTCCTCGGTCGGCCGCACGCGGATCGCGACCTCCGTCGTCATCTGGCCTTCGCCCTTGTGATAGTCCCATTTCGCCGGATAGATCGTGCCGAGCGAGTGGCCGTCCGCGTCGGTGATCGTCACGGTCGCGGTCACCGCGTCCTTGTGATCGTCGGACGTGTGCGACAGCTGATCGTAGCGGAAGCTGTAGCCGCCGAACTGGAACGTCGACTCGCCGGTCGCCTTGCCCGATTGCTGCGCGATCGCGGCCGGGCGCTCGATCGTGCGATCGGTGCGCTGCTCGTACGCCTTGCCGGCGATGCCGAAGAAGATCACGGCGACGCCGAGGTGCACGATGTAGCCGCCGTACTTGCGGCGCTTCGACAACACGAGGCCGAGCAGCGACGTGACCGGATCGCTGCCGGTCTGGCGCATACGAACCGACGTGCCGCGCACGAACTCCTGCACGATCGAGGTCGCGACGAACGCGATCAAACCGAAGTTGATCAGCGTGACCGGCAGCTTGAGCTCGTCGACGAACAGCGACGTCAGGTGCTTGGTCTGCGGGAAGAAGATCAGCAGCGCGACGATCGTGACCGCCGCGGCGATCAGCGGGATCATGAACTGATCTTTGAGCCGCGACCGCGTCGTCTTGCGCCACGCGAGCAGCGGTGCGGCGCCGGCCAAGAACAGCAAGATCAGGCCGAGCGGCGTCATCCACTTGTTGAAGAACGGGATGCCGACCGAGACGCGCGAGCCGTTCACGGCCTCGCTGATCGTCGGGAACATCGTCGCGAACAGCACGAAGAACGCGCACGCGAGCAGGATCCAGTTGTTCAACAAGAATGCGAACTCGCGCGAGTAGAACGAGTCGAACTCGGTGCGCGTCGCGAGCTTGTTCGAGCGATGGACGATGAGGCCGATCGAGACGATCAGGATCACCGCCAAGAACACGACGAACTGCAGCGCGAGCACGTTGTCCTCGCCGAACGCGTGGACCGACTGCACGATGCCCGAGCGCGTCATGAACGTGCCGAACACGGTCAAGAAGAACGTCATCACGACGAGCCCGAGGTTCCACGTCTTCATCGTGCCGCGCTGCTCTTGGATGATCGCGGAGTGCAAGAACGCGGTCGCTGTGAACCACGGCATCAGCCCGGCGTTCTCCACCGGATCCCACGCCCAGTAGCCGCCCCAGCCGAGCTCTTCATACGCCCAGCGACCGCCGAGGATGAGCCCGAGCGACAGGAACCCGAAGCAGATCAACATCCACACGCGGACGGAGCTGAGCCACAAGTCGTCGAGCCGGCCCGACGCGAGCGCGGCGATGCCGAACGCGAACGGAATCGTCGCCGCGACGAACCCCGTATAGAGGGACGGCGGATGGATGACCATCCAGTAGTTCTGGAGCAGCGGGTTCAGGCCCTGGCCGTCGATCGGCGGCGTGGTCAGATACGTGTTGAACGGGTTCTTCGTGAAGATCAGCAGCGACAGGAAGAACACCTGCACGACCATGATCACGGCGACGACGTAGCCGATCATGTCGCGGTGCTTGCGATGGTTCACCGCGATCGCGACCGTCGAGAACAGCGCGAGCACGAGCACCCAGAACAGCAGCGAGCCGTCGAGACCACCCCAGAACGACGTGATCTTGTAGGCGGTCGACATCGTCGTGTCGCTCGTCGCCGCGACGTACTTGATCGAGTAGTCGTGCGACACGAACGCGTAGATCATCAGCGCCGACGCGAGGCCGACGAGCGCCGAGAAGCCGTACATGCCGTAGACCGACGCGTTGACGAGCCGGCGACTCTTGCGCGCGTTACCGGCGATGCCGGCTGCGAACGCCCATGCCGCCGCGACGTACGCGACGAGGATCGCGATCGTCCCGACGAGTGCGATCGGCGAAAATGGAATCTTGTCCTGCATTAGAACTTCGTATCCAGCTTGTTCGAGGTCGCGCCGTCGTACTTCGACGGACACTTCGCCATCAGATCCGTCGAGTCGACGACGTACGCCTGTTCGGCGTCCGCGCGAATCGGACAGCTCGTCGAGGCCTTCTCGGGTTTTTGACACAGCCCGTTCGCGAGCTGCTGCATGTCACTCGCTTTGACGAGCCGGCCGGTCGCGACGACCTCCGACTGATCCTTGAACGTGTCGGGCTTGGGCCCTTGCGAGAACACGCGGATCTTCTTGCCGTCCTTTTGCAGCACGAACGAGCGGTGCTCGACCTGGCCGACCACGCTCTCGACGATGCTGCCGGCTTCGACGAAGCCGTGCACCTTGAGCTCCTTGCCGTTCCATTGCTCGAACGGCTGTGGCGATCGCACCAGCTCGTCGACCATCATGTAGTGCTGCGCGTGACTGACGGACGAATACACGAGGAATCCGCCGCCGCCCAGCACGACGCCGATCGTCAGTAAGATCTTCGTCAGCATCGACTTGTCCATGGGCGAAACCTCCTCGATGTACGCGCCGCCAACCCCTCGGCAACGGGCAACCCGTACGCCAGCAACCGTAGCATGATTGCCCGCCATTCCGGCCTCCAAGTCTTCGCCAAGTCACGAGAAACCCAGCGGCGTTACGTCGCGGTTCAGATGGCGAACCGGCCGTACGGCTAGGTCATTCCCGCAATTCAGCCGCCGATACCGATCATGTGCTGGCGCGGCGGCGCGGCGGCGAAGTCGTGACCGGCGCGCTTTCCCGACACCGCGGCCGCGATGGCACGAACCAGGTCGTCGTCGCTGCCGCCGGCACGGACGAGATCGCGCAGGCTGAGCGCGTCGTCGTGACCCAAGCACGCGTGGAGCTCGCCGGTCGCGGTCAGCCGCAGCCGGTTGCAGTCGTCGCAGAAGTGCTCGGTCATCGCCGAGATGATGCCGACCTCGCGCGACGGATCGCGTGCGAGCCGCCAGTAACGCGCCGGACCGGCGTCGCGAGTCTTTTCAGAAACAACGTCGCTTCGCTCCGCGAGCTCGCCGAATTCGTTGGCGATCGCGTCGCGGATCGCGCGCGCCGAGATCCCGCGTGCGACGTCGTAGAACGCACCTTGCGACATCGGCATGTGCTCGATGAACCGCGGCGTTGCACCGCGCGACCACGCGGCGGCACACAGCGCGGCGAGCTCGTCGTCGTTGACGCCGTAGAGCGCGACCGCGTTCGTCTTGACGACGAGGTTTGCGGCGCGCGCCGCGTCGATCCCGGCGAGCACACGCGCGAGATCGCCGCGGCCGGTGACCTCGGCGAACCGCGCGGCGTCGAGCGTATCGAGCGAGACGTTGACACCCGCGAGCCCGGCGCGCGCGAGTGGCGCCGCGAGCTCGTCGAGCAGGTGGCCGTTCGTCGTCATCACGACCTGCTCGATCCCCGGCACGGCCGCGAGCCGCGCGACGAGCTCGACGATACCCTTGCGCACGGTCGGCTCGCCGCCGGTCAACCGCAGCTTGCGCACGCCGAGTTGCGCGAACACCCGCGCGACGCGCTCGAGCTCTTCGAACGACAGCACCGCGGATCGCGGCGAGCTCTCGACGACTTCGCCTTCTGGCATGCAGTAGCTGCAGCGGTAGTTGCAGCGGTCGGTCACCGAGATCCGCAGGTAACGGATCCGTCGCGCGAACGTGTCCAACAGCGGATCCGCCGTGACAGGTCCAAGTAACGCGGCCGTCGGGATCTTCCCGAGCACAGGTAAGTGCACGCGCGCCGTCACCCTCGCACTAGACCGTCCAAAACTCGCCCCGTCAAGCAAGGAACTTCCTTGACAGCTACGACGAAACCGGACATCTATCCGTCCACTTGTTGCAGCATCAATCGACCCAACCGATCCAACCGACGATCGAAGGTCTCTGGGTATTGCTCGTCGATAACGAAGGCGAGCTGAAAGCT
Source organism: Kofleriaceae bacterium (assembly GCA_036490255.1). Classification (GTDB taxonomy): domain Bacteria; phylum Myxococcota_A; class Polyangia; order Haliangiales; family Haliangiaceae; genus JABFXX01. The sequence continues at coordinate 6,377 of DASXEF010000621.1, read as the reverse complement.
CAAGACTCCAACGGCCGGGTGCCCGTCATGGCCCGCGCCGGCAACGACCAAACCTACCTGCTCGTGTTCAAGGACGTCGCCAAGGCGCGTCGCTTTGTCGCGAGCAGCGAGCTGCCCGGCGCCGAGCCGCGCATGGTGGTTCGCGGCAACCGCGACGACATCGTGCGGATCGCGCGCTCGGCCGGCGTGGTCGGCACGTTGCTCGACTACGACCCGGCGACGCAGCAGTACGCGTCGGCGACGTCGTTCAGCAACTAATAGCCGCCGGTCGCGATAACTTCGTCGACGTCGCCGCGCTTGGCCGCGTTCGAGTTGATCGCGCGCGCGCACTTCACGCGATCGACGCGGAAGCCTTTGTAGATCGATCGCACGAACGGCGTATCGCTGTTCGACAGCATGACCTTGCAGCCACGCCCGACGAGCTCGCGCGCGGTCTCGGCGAGCTCGCGCTGTTGATCGGGACCGAACGCGCCCGCGGTGTAGCTCGTGAAGTTTGCCGTCGGCGTCACCGGATCGTACGGCGGATCGAAGTAGACGAAGTCGCCGCGCTTGGCGTCGGCGACCGCGGCGCTGTACTGGCCCTCGCGAATCTCGGCGCGCGCGAGCACGCTACGCGCCGCGTGGAGCGCAGCCGGCACGCAGATCGGCGGATCGGCGTAGCGGCCGATCGGCACGTTGAAGTCGCCGGCGCGGTTGACGCGCCACAGGCCGTTGAAGCACGTCTTGTTGAGGTAGATGAACGTCGCCGCGCGCTCGGCCGCCGACCACGCCGTGTGGTTGTGGTTCCAGCGCTCGCGCGTCGCGTAGTAGTGGCGCTCGTCGTGCTTCGTGCGATGCATCTCGAGCTTCTTGATCACGCCGTCGACGTCGTGCGCGATCGTGCGATACAGCGCGACGAGATCGGAGTTCGAGTCGTTGAGCACGGCGCGTTCGGGCGAGACGCGAAAGAACAGCGCCGCGCCGCCGATGAACGGCTCGTAGTAGCGATCGAACTGGGCCGGCATGCGTGCGAGCAATTCGGGCAACAGCCGCGTCTTGCCGCCGACCCACTTGATGACCGGCGAGGCGCGGTCGGCAGGAGCAAAGCCGACGAATGGGTGAAGCGCCTTGTGGCGAGTGACCATCCGCCAATCGTCGGATACCAACCTACATGTGCGCCTCTTTTTATTTCAGTCACTTATATGAGCGCATAACGATAGCGGGGCGAAGATTCCCGATGATACGGTCCGCTTCATGATTCGCAACATTTGGCTTCTTGTCTTGGTCGCCGTCGCGATTCCGATCGCGGCACACGCGCAGCCTGCGTGGGATTCGCATGGCTGGGTCAACCTCGGCGAGCGCACCGTCAACCATCGCGTCGATCACGATCGCATCGAGGTCGGTCGCTACGACGGCCGATTCTCGCGGCTGACGTTCGTGGTCGAGAACGCGGATGTCGAGATGCTCGACGTTCGCATCGAGTTCGGCGATCACACCGATTGGCACCCGCCGATCACCGGCTTCTATCGCGAAGGCACGCGCACGCGCGTGATCGAGATGCCGGGCGGCGATCGCGTGATCCGCTTCATCGATTTCCGCTATCGCAACGTGCCGGGCGAGTGGCGCGCGAAGGTCGGCGTGTGGGGTCTGCGCGAAGCCGCGCCGCCGCCGCCGCCGCCGGTCGCGCAAGCGCCGGTGTGGGACGCGAACGGCTGGACGATGCTCGGCGAGCGCGAGGTTCACGGCCACGGCCGCGAGAACGCCGATCGGATCCCGGTCGGTCACTACGCCGGTCGATTCTCGAAGCTGACCGTCGTCGTGCTCGATTCGGATCTCGAGCTGATGGACATGACGGTCCAGTTCGGCCGCGGCCCGGCGTTTCGCCCGGCCGTCGCGCAGTTCTTCCGCGAAGGCACGCGCACGCGCGTGATCGACTTCCCGGGCGACGAGCGCACGATCCAGTTCATCGACTTCCGCTATCGCAACGTGCCCGGCGAAGGTCACGCGCGCATCCAAGTCTGGGGCAAGGCCGACATCGCGCCGCCACCGCCGCCTGCTCCACCGCCGCCGCCGCCGCAGTTCTCGTGGGACCAGCGCGGCTGGGTCTCGCTCGGCGAGCGCGAGGTTCACGGTCACGGTCGCGAGGACGTCGATCGCATCGAGGTCGGTCGCCAAGACGGCCGGTTCCAGAAGCTGACCGTCGTCGTGCTCGACTCGGATCTCGAGATGATCGACTTCGTGGTGAAGTTCGAGCACGGCGAGCCGTTCCATCCGGCGATCAGCCAGTTCTTCCGCGAAGGCACGCGCACGCGCGTGATCGAGCTACCGAGCTACGGCGACGGCCGCACGATCCGTTGGATCGAGTTCAAGTACCGCAACCTGCCGGGCGAAGGTCACGCGCGCGTTCAGGTCTGGGGCAAGTAGCTCGCTACGCCTGCAGCGTGTCGTAGGCGTGGAACTGCATGCGGAACGAGCCGCCGCCCGCCGTCATGCTGCGCAAGCTCGTCGAGTAGTTGAACATCCCGCGCAGCGGCACCAGCGCGGTGACCTGGCGCTTGACGCCGGCCGTGCCGACGTCCTGAACCTGGCCGTGGCGCTGCTGGAGATCGCCGATCACCGAGCCGAGACCGGCGTCGTCGACGATCACTTCGACGATCATGATCGGCTCGAGCCGCGCCGGTTCGGCCGCGTTCACCGCGCGCCGGAACGCTTCGGCCGCCGCCGCGCGCACGCCGATCTCGCCGTTCGCGCCTTCGCGCAACGCGACGTGCGTGAGGATGACCTCGACGTCTTCGAGCGGATATCCGTCGGGGCCGCTCGACGCCGCATCGCGCAGGCCTTGCATCGCCGCGTTGACGATCGCTTCGGGCAGCGGCGGCATGGCAGGCAGCGTGCGGTCGAGCCTCGTGCCCTCGCCGCGCTTGCGCGCGTTCACGCGCACGGTTGCCTCGCCGAAAATCGGCTGATCCTTCGTGTCGCGTTCGAACGTCGCGGTGCCCTCGCCTTTGCCGAGCACCGTCTCGCGATACACGACCTGCGGCTTGCCGGCGCGCGCTTGCACGCCGTACTCGCGCTTCATGCGGTCGACGATGATCTCGAGGTGGAGCTCGCCCATGCCGGAGATGATCGTCTGGCCGGTATCGGCGTCTTCTTTGACTCGGAACGTCGGATCTTCTTCGGCCATCTTCACGAGCGCGAAGTCGAGCCGCTCTTTCGCGGCCGCGTTGTCGGCTTCGATCGCTTCGGAGATCACCGGCTCGTAGGTGTCGATGCGCTCGAGCAGGATCGGCGCTTTCGGATCGCACACCGTATCGCCGGTCGTCGCGTCCTTGAGCCCGGCGGCGGCGACGATCTCGCCGGCGACGGCTTTGTCGAGCCGCTCGCGCTTCGCCGCGTGGATGCGGAACAGCCGCGCGACTTTCTCTTTCTTGTTCGTGCGGACGTTGAGCACTTCGTGGCCGGCTTCGAGCACGCCGCTGAACACGCGCATGAAGACGACCTTGCGGCCTTCGTCCATCGCGATCTTAAACGCGAGCGCCGAGAACGGCTCGCTGTTCTTCGGCATGCGCACGAGCTTCTCGGTCGCCCCGGCGGCGCTCGCGCCGCCGAAGATGACGCGCGGATCGACGCCGGTCACCGGCGGCACGTCGGCGGGCGACGGCAGGTAATCGATCACGGCATCGAGCAGCGGATGGATGCCTTTGTTGCGCAGCGCCGTGCCGGCGAGCACCGGCACGAGCTTGACCGCGATCGTCGCCTTGCGGATCGCCGCTTTGAGCTCGGCATCGGTCAGCGTCGCGCCTTCGAGATATTTCTCGGCGATCGAATCGTCGATGTCGGCGATCGCCTGGATCATCTGATCGCGCGCGTCGGCGGCAGCGGCGCCGATGTCGGCGTGAATCTCCTCGACGTCGGGCGTCTCGGTGACCTCGCCCGAGAACATCAGCGCCTTCATCGTGATCAGATCGACGACGCCGGCGAACTTCTCTTCCATGCCGATCTGCATCTGGATCGGGACCGCATTCGCGCCGAGCCGCTCGCGAATATCCGCGACCACGGCGACCATCGACGCGCCGGTGCGATCGAGCTTGTTGACGAACGCGAGCCGCGGCACGCGAAACTTATCGGCCTGATGCCAGACCGTTTCGGATTGCGGCTGCACGCCGGCGACGCCGCAGAACACGACGACCGCGCCGTCGAGCACGCGCAGCGAGCGCTCGACCTCGATCGTGAAGTCGACGTGACCCGGCGTGTCGATCAGATGGATCTCGTGCTTCTTCCACTCGAACGTCGTCGCGGCCGCGGTGATCGTGATCCCGCGCTCGCGCTCCTGATCCATCCAGTCCATTTCGGTTTCACCGTCGTGGACCTCGCCGACCTTGTGAATCTTGCCCGAGTGAAACAAGAACCGTTCGGAAACCGTCGTCTTGCCGGCGTCGATGTGCGCGACGACACCGAGGTTGCGAACGTTGTCGATCTTCGCCATCGCTACTCCGGGCGGCGGTATAGCGCGAAATCGTCGAGATCTGTACGCTTCCAAAGATGCGTGCGTTGGTGGCCGCTTGCACGGCGGGGTTTGTCGCGGCCACGGCGATTCCATTGCGCGCAGACCCGGTCGACGTCGGTCACGCGAAGCAACTCTATGACGAAGCCAACGACGCGATGGCGGCCGGCAAGTTCGACGATGCCGCGGCGTACTTCGAGGCCGCGTACAAGATCACAGGCGATCCGATCCTGTTCTTCAAGATCGGCGGCGCGGACGAGAAGGCCGGCAAGTGCGACGCCGCGATCACCTACTACAAGCGCTACATCGCAGAAGCGAATCCCGCGCCGCAGTTCGTACAGCTGACCAACGAGCGCATCGCCGCGTGCGCGCAGGGGTCCGGATCCGGATCTGGATCGGCGGCCGATGTCGGATCGGGATCGGCGACGGAACCGCAGTCGGGATCCGGATCTGGATCAGCAACGGGATCGACGACGGACGCGGGATCCGGATCGGCGACGGAACCAGAATCGGGATCGGGATCGGACTCGGGCTCGGGCTCGATTCGGATCGGAACGATCCGGCACGATGACATCCCGTGGCTCTTCGTCGGTGGCGCGCTCGCATTCGTCACGCTCGGCGCCGTCCTCGCCTACTCCGCGAGCTCGACCGAGAGCGACGTGCGCGATCTTTACCAAGGCGTCGACAACCAGCCCGTCACGTACAACGCGACGACCGCGCAGCGCTATCAAAGCCTGGTCTCGGAGGGCAAGCGCTACGAGTATTTGTCGTGGACGTCGTTCGGTATCGGCGCAGCGCTCGGCGTCGCAGCGGGCGTGTTGTTCTATCAGGACTACAACGAGCGCCGGCTGCTGATCACGCCGATGGCCGGTCCGCAAGGCACCGGCGCGATGGCGACGCTGCGGTTCTAAGACCGCATCACGACCTCGGCGGATTCAAACGCGCGCGCCGGCCTCAGACCTCGACGAATTCAAACGCGCATCGCGCGGCGCGTGTCAGGCGACGCGATAACTATCCGGGTCGAACTGCTCCTAGTGTCGTGACCGGCCTACTTACGGGCGCCGCTTGAGCCCGCGACCTCGGCGAATTCACGCGCCTCGCGCCCCGGCGGCGACCTCGGCGAATTCAAACCCCGTGCGCGGCCGCCGACCTCGGCGAAATTCAAGCGCGTGTCGCGCGCGTCGCGCGTGTCCGGCGTGTCCCGCGTGTCCCGCGTCTCCAGCGTGTCCGGCGTGTCCGAGCTATCGCGAGAGCCGCCACGTCATCGCGCGAACGCGATCGAGCAACGCGAGCGCGTCCGCCGCGTCGCCATCGGCGATGTATCCGAGTGCGACGGCGACGTCGAGCGCGGCGCCAACCTCGGCGGCGCTGCCGAGGCTGATGCGATAGCGATTGCGCTGATCCTTGCCGGTCCGCTCGCGCGCCTCGGCGATGTTGAGCGAAACGCTCATGGCGGCGCGCCGCGTTTGATCCTCGAGCTTGGGATCGGTAGCGGCGAGCCGCTTGAGCAACGGGGCGAGTGCGCGAAGAAGCGAGATCGAGACGATGTATGCGTCGAGAGCCATTGATGGTTTGTCCTTTCGCCGACCCGCGGGCGCGCGCCAGGACAGTGCCGCGCGCTAGAAAACGGGAGCCCGCGGTCTGTAGTGCGTCCGCGCGCGCGGCGCGTCCTGGCGCAAGCGCACGCGAGGCGAAGGACAAACCATCATGGCGGAGACGCGGAAGCGGAAGCGGGAGCCGAGGCGGCAGCGGCGGTCGGCGGTAGCGGTAGCGGCGGCGGCAAGCGTTCGCAGCAGCGGCGGGCGGCAGCGGCAGGCGGCAGCGGTCGGCGGTAGCGGCGGCGGCAGCGGCAGGCGGCAGCGGCAGGCGGCAGCGGCAGGCGGCACGACGGCAG
>DASXEF010000614.1:0-5728 GCA_036490255.1 Kofleriaceae bacterium | reverse complement strand
CGCGACGTCGAACGTCTCGGGCAACGTGCTCGGCGACGTCACGGTGACGTCGGAGATCGACGCGACGATCGACGGCGTGCACATCGCGCCGGGCGGCCACGTCGTGCTCAAGGCCGACAACCACCACCTCGTCGCGCACGGGGTCGATAAGTGGGCGACGATCCGCGAAGCATGCGTCGTCCGCGATCAGCCGGCGCTCGACTGCTACGCGCTCCACTGAGCCCCGCGACTCGGCCACGATGACGGTCGATCGCGACATCGGTGTCGTGATTGCCGCCGCCGCCGTTGCCGGGCGTGTGATCATCCAGAGGCTTGCGAATGGCAGGGTCGTTGCAAATCGCTGAGGTCGTGCGAACCGTGCGAGCAATCGCGATCGGCACAGCCGTCGTGCTCGGCGGGTGTTTTTATACCGATCCGATCAACCAGCGACCGTCGGCGACGATCAAGCAGCTGTCGAGCACGCAGGTGTTTCGCGGCGATCTGGTGAACCTCACCGCGATGACCGACGACCCCGACGGCAACAGCGTGTCGGTGAGCTGGCAGGCGTATGCGTGCACCGACGCGACGCCGCAGCCCGACGGCTCGCGGCCCGGCTGCGACTCGTCGTCGATCGCCTCCGGGATCGATCCGCTGTTCAGCTTCATGACGCCGGACTATCGCCACGACGGGTCGACGCCGGTCGGCGCGATGTTCGTCACGCTCGACGCGGTCGATTCGCTGGGCGCCGACGCGAGCCAGCAGCAACAGCTGATCATCACGGTCGCCGATGCACCGCCGCAGCTCGCGATCACGGAGCAGCCGCGCGACGGCTTCGTCGTGAACATTCCGCTGCCGATCTTCGCGCGCGTCGGCGATCCCGACGACGGTCCGTCGCGCGTGAGCGTCGCGTGGACCGCGTCGTCGCCGTCGGGGAGCGAGCAGCTCGCGACCGAGACCACGCAGGCGATCGGCAGCGACGGCGTTCAGCTCCAGCTCGGCACGACGCTCGTGCCGAACGTCGTCGGCACGTGGAACGTCGAAGTGACCGCGACCGATCCGAGCGGCGCGGCGACGACGGTCGGCAGCGATTTCGAGATCACACCCGACGAGCCGCCGTGTCTCGCGACGTGGACGCCTGAGACGCCGCCGACCGGTGACGCACTGCCGATCGACGCGGCGACGCTGTTTCAAGTGCTCGTCGTCAACGACGATCTCGACCCATATCCGCCGGTGCCGAGCGATCCGATCCTCGGCGAGACGACGTTCGCGTGGTCGTTGTTGCCGCCGGGCGGGACGACGCGCGAGCCATTGTCGGCGACCGGCGCCGGCGTCGCGCTCGATCCGTCGAGCTACCAGCCGGGCGATATCGTCGAGCTGCGCGTGCAGGTCTACGACCGCACGAACACGCCGGTCGCGTGCGACGACGACGATCCGACGTGCTCGATCGGCGCGAACGAGTGCTTCCAGCGCCTGACCTGGCGCGTGGAGATGCAATGACGCGGCTCGCGCTCGTACTCGTCGCCCTCGGCGCGTGCAGCGCGTCTGAAAATCCGTCCGGCGACGTCGACGGCTCGGTAGGCGCGAACGACGCCGGTGTGATCGACGCCGGCGGCTGTCAGGTCTCGATCGCGTACACGCCCGCAACGCCGCAAGTCGGCGACCACGTGCATGCGAGCGCGGTCGTCACCGGCGCGGACGGCGTGCCGACGTACGCGTGGACGTTCATCGGATCGACGTGGACCGAGTACGAGGCACCCGACGGTTCTGCGATCGGCTTCGACGCGACCGCGGCCGGCTCGTACCCGTTGACGGTCACGCTGACGAACCTGACGTCGATGTGCCCGCAAGGCCAGGTCGACGTACCCGTGATCAACGCGAGCGGCTCGGATGCGCTGTATCGCCTGCGCGTGATCGCACCGACCGACGTCGCGCCGCCGGTCGACGCCGCGCTCGTCGTGCACGCCGGCACGCCGGCCGAGCGCGACGTCCAGCTCGAGGCGGGCGAACCAGTGACCGGCACGATCGCGAACGGCGCGGCCGGCGCGCCCGCGTACATGCAATTCGTGCCGACTGCGGGCGGCCCCGCGATCGAAGCGTACTCGGCGATGACCGGTGCGTTCATGGCGCGGGTCGCGGCCGGCGTGATGTATCAGGTGATCGTCGTCCCCGAGATTCCGGGGCTCGCGCCGCGCTCGTTCGCGTGGATGTACGGCTTGCCGACGAGCTTCGCGCTCGATGCCGGCCAGACGATCACCGGCAGCGTGCTCGCGCCGGGCGGCGGTGGCTTGGCAAACGCGCAGGTGCAGCTCGCGAGCGCCGGATTACCGTCGACGATCGCGACGACCGCGAGCGACGGCTCGTTCAGCGCGCTCGCGACGTTCACGCAAGGCGCGCAGATCACCGCGAGCGTCGTGCCGCCTGCGGTGAGTGGCATCGCGCGGCTCGCCGCGACGTCGGCGTTCGTGCTTTCACAGCCGCTGCAGATCGTCTACGGCGCGGCAACGCCGTGCGATCTCGGCGGCGACTCCGTTCAACGCGCCGGCGCCGGCCAGGCGAACGCGCAGGTGACGATCGTCGGCGCGGCGACGACCGCGGGCACGATCGGCGGCGTCGCCGCGACCGGCAGCGTGTTCGCGACCGCCACGGCGAATGCGAGCGGCGTGTTGCCGTCGCTGTTGGTGCCGCGCGCGAGCGGGCTGCACGCGGTCGTGCAAGTCGCGGCGAACGATCTCGCGGTGGCGACGCTCGATACGTCGGCGTGTGCCGCGCAGACGATCGTCGCGCCGGCCGAGGTCGTCGACACCGGTGCGATCACGCTCGGCGGCACCGCGCTCGCGAACGTGCGCGTCGAAGCGACGCCGGTCGGCGCGCTCGCTGCGGCGACGCTGACGCCGATCGACGCGATGACCGATTCCACCGGCAACTTCGCGCTCGCGCTCGCGAGCGGCGGCAGCTACGACGTGCGCATCGCCGATTCGCGTGCGGCGCCGTTCGTCGCGCTGAGCGTCGCGTCGATCGGATCGATCGCGCTCGGCGCCGGGCTCGCGATCACCGGCACGGTCAGCGTCGACCCCGGTGGCGACGTGCCGGGCGCCGCGGTCGAGCTGTTGTGCGCCTCGTGCACCGGTGTCGATGCCGATCGGCCGATCGCGCAAGCGGTCACCGACGTGCATGGCGGCTACGCGCTCACGGTCGCCGACCCCGGCTCGATGTAGGATTCGATGGTGCGGCTCGCCATCGCCTTTGCCGTCGTCGTCGCGCTGAGTGCGAGCGTGCACGGCGATCCCGCGAGCGTCGCGTTGCTGCCACTCGATGCCGAAGCGAAGCTCGAGATCTACGGCCGGCCCGTCGCGAGCGAGCTCGCCCGTGCGCTGGTCGCCGGCGGGATCGACGTCGTGCTCGTCGGCGCGAAGATGGCGGTGCCCGAGCGCGCGCGGCTGATCGTCGACGGCACGATCGCGAGCGGCAAGGGCGACGCCGTCGAGCTCGAGGCGCGGATTCGCGATCGCGCGACCGGCAGCGTGCTCGACACGCTCCATGTCCACGCGACCTCGATCTCGACGCTCGACAAAGCCGCGAGCCAGCTGTCGAGCGAGGTAGTGCCGGTCGTGAAGCAGCGGCTCGCGGCGATGCCCATCGAGACAACCGCGAAGCCCGCCGAGCCCGCGCACGTGATCGTGATCGCGCCTGCGTTGCCGGTCGCGCCTGCGTTGCAGATCGCGCCTGCGTTGCAGATCGCGCCAGCGTTGCCGATCGCGATCGTCTCGCTCGCGCCGAGCACGTCGCCGCTGCACGACGCGCTCGCGAGTGCCCTCGACGACTTCGCGAAGCGCGGCCATCATGCGCTGAAGCTCGGCAGCGCTGATGCGAAAGCGGTCGCCGCTGCGAACGCCGAGATCGGCATCACGCTCGATGTCGTCAGCTACTACGCCGAGAACCTCGTGGTCGGCAATCAACCGTCGGCGTACGCCCGCGTGCGCATGCGCGTCGCGAACGGCACGAAGGTCGTGTTCGATCGCGTGATCGCGACCGACACCGTGCTCGGCGCACGCGACAAGCTCGTCGAGCTCGTCGCGCGCGAGATCCTGTGGATCGCCGAGCCGAAGCTGCGCAAGGTCTCCGCGTGGCATTGAGAGCGCTGCTCGTGCTCGCGATCGTCGCGCGCGTTGCGGCCGCGCAGCCCGGGCTCGATCCGGCGAGCGCGCTGCGCGACGCCAACTCCGCGGCCGCTATCGGCGATTGGCCGCGCGTCACGGCGCTGACGGTGCCGGTGATGCGCTCGCCCGTGATCGCCGATCGCGCCGAAGCGTTTCGCCTGCACGGCCTCGCCGCGTTCTTCGAGAATCGCAAGGACATCGCCGAGCGCGACTTCGTGATGTACCTGCGGCTCGATCCCGACGGTCACCTGGATCCCGCGCTGTATCCGCCCGAGGCGATCACGTTCTTCGAAGACGTCCACACGCGTCACGCGCCCGAGTTGCGCAGGCAACCGAAGCGCTACGCGGTACTGACGCTGTTGCCGCCGTTCGCACAGTTTCAAAACGGCGATCGCACGAAGGGTTGGGTGATCACCGGGTTGCTCGGCGCGTTCGCGGCCGCGAACGTCACGACGTACCTCGTGTTGCGCTCGTGGTGCCACGACAGCGGCGACACCTGCGATGCATCGGGCGCGAATCACTTCACCGCCGCGCAGCGGCTCGAGGTCGTGAACATTGCCGCCGGCGTCGCGCTGATCGGCACGTACTTGTACGGCGTGTACGATGGTGTCGCGAACTATCGCGCGCGGAGTGCGTTGTATGTAATACCGGAGCTCGGCGGAGCTGCCGTCGGCATCAGCGGAAGTTTCTGAGACGGGTTGTGGGCAATCGCCCATGGCCGGGCCACCACTGATTGCTCGAACAGCATTGTAAATGTCGCCTGTAGACCGCGGTGAGTTGACCGCTGAATATGCTACGCTCGTGATCCGGTGAGGCAGCCCGTTCCGTTCGGGAAATACCTGCTGCTCGATCGCATCAGCGTGGGCGGCATGGCCGAGGTCTTCAAAGCGAAGTCCTATGGCGTCGAAGGCTTCGAGAAGATCATCGCGATCAAGCGGATCTTGCCGACGATGGGCGAGGACCGCGACTTCATCAAGATGTTCATCGATGAAGCGAAGATCGCGGGTCAGCTCGCGCACGCGAACATCTGCCAGATCTTCGAGCTCGGTCGCATCGACGGCTCGCACTTCATCGCGATGGAGTACATCTGGGGCAAGGATCTGCTCCAGATCCAGAATCGGCTGCGCAAGATCAAGCAGCAGATGCCGGTGCCGATGGCGTGCTTCTCCATCGCCAAGGTGCTCGAGGGCCTCGACTACGCACACCGCAAGCGAGACGCGCACGGTCGGCCGCTCGAGATCGTCCACCGCGATTGCTCGCCGCAAAACGTCCTCGTCTCGTACGAAGGCGAGGTCAAGGTCATCGACTTCGGCATCGCAAAGGCGACGAGCCGCAACTCGCGAACGATGGCCGGCGTGCTCAAGGGCAAGTTCGGCTACATGTCGCCCGAGCAGGTGCGCGGCCTGCCGCTGGATCGCCGCAGCGACATCTTCGCGCTCGGCACGATGCTCTACGAGTGCCTGACCGGCGAGCGCCTGTTCATGGGCGAGACCGATTTCTCGACGCTCGAGAAGGTCCGCAACGTCGACATTGTGAACCCGCGCTCGGTGAACCCGGCGATTCCGGAAGCGGTCGAGAAGGTCATCCTCAAG
>DASXEF010000480.1:0-4175 GCA_036490255.1 Kofleriaceae bacterium | reverse complement strand
CGACGCCGGCGACGGGTTGGGCACGCTCTCGATTTGCACGCGTCGAGCCTGCCAGCTGGCTCTGACATCAGTTACGACTACGCGATGCGGATGGTGTGCTTCGTCGTCGTGTTAGGGACCGCGTGTAAGGGCAACCCGCCGTCGCCGTCGGTCGGTTCGGGATCGGCGCCGGCGCCGGTCGTAGTTGCCGGCGACGCCGCTGCGGCCGTCGCCGCCGGCTCGGCGGCCACCCAATTCGACGTCGACTGCACGCCGGTGCCACCGGCGAGCTTGCGCTGCACGATCGCGCCCGGCGACGGCGCGATGCCGGCGAAGACGTGCTTCCGCGGCATCCTCGCGGTCTACAACTTGCCCGCGCACGACGCCGACTTCGTGACGTCGGAGCAAGCGTGCACGACCGCCGACGTCGCACGCGGCGGCTCGGCGCAACTGGATCTGCCGCTCGCGAAGACCGACCTCAAGGCGCGGTGCCCGGCGCCGGCGTCGTGCGATGCGAACGCGGTCGTCGCGACGAGCGACGTGACGGCGGCGACGACCGAGTGGCGCAAGCGTATTCACGACGAGCTCGTGCAGGCCGACGCCGACACCAAGCCAGCCTCGTCGGACGAAGCCGACGCGGCGAGCCATCACCTATTCGATCTCTGCATCGCCGCGAACGCGAAAACGTATCCGGACAAGAGCGCCGACGAGATCAAAGCCCTCGTGCTCAACGGCGGCGGTTGCAACGACGGCATCGACACGACCAAGCTCACCGCCGGCATGGCGCGTTGCATCGGCGATGCATCCGACGACGACGCGCTCGACAAGTGCAAGACCGCGGAGCCGCTCGTCGCCGCGTACGCGGCGCTTCACGCCGGCAGCGGTAACTGAGCAACCGCGGAGACGAGCGGCCGATATCATCGGCATGCTCGCGATTCGTGGGTTCGCCGTAGCGCTCGGCGCGGCAGTTCTTGACGAACGCGATGATCGCACTCGATGTAGCAATCGCGATCGTTCCGATCGTGATTGCGTCATTGCCACTTCGTTATCGTCGTCCTTTATAGCCCATCATTCCTTGAATCACTCCCTCGCTCGCTTCGGCGACTTCGCCGGCTTCGCGCGCGCGATCGGCGCAGTCCGCACAGAGCTTGCGGACTTTTCCCGCCAGCTTGACGGAGACCAGTTTCTCGACTTCGTCGTTACATTCGCGGCAGGTTGGCATCGTCATGATTTTCATCATGAATGAGGTGTTTCGGTACACGCTCTTCATGGTTTCTTCATCGTGCGCCTTGCGGGCTCACAGATGATGGGGGACGGGGATTCCCATGCTTCTGCATCGTTCCGATACTTCACGGCTTCTTCACCTATTCGACCCATGCGCAACGGTTACAGCCGAGTCTTGCCACGTATGAGACTGGGGCTGTTCGCACTTCCACTCGTGTTCGCGACTGCCGCACACGCAGATGACGTTGCCCCCGTGCGCGCGTTGCTCGCCGATCCGCACCAGCTCGCGACATGGCTTCGCGATCGCGATCCGAAGATCGAGTCCGCGCGCGCGAAGGTCGATGCCGCGCGTGCGGCGGGCGATCAGTCGCGGGTGTTTCCGAACCCGCAGCTGAGCGTCGGTGCGGGCGGCTTCACGGTCGGCAACAACAATCCGGGCCAGCCGAACCAGCTGCCGCTGTCGCAGACGCTCAACGTCTCGGTCGGCGTCAGCGAGCTGTTCGAGCTCGGCAAGCGCGGCCCGCGCAAGCACGCCGCGGATCTACGCACGCGTGAAGCCGGCGAGCAGGCGATCGGATCGCTCGGCGATCGGCTCGGCGATGCGACCGCCGCGCTCGGCAAGCTGTCGTTCGTCGTCGCCAAGCGCGACGTGATCGCGGTGAACCTGACCGACGCGCGCAAGCTGCGCGACACCGAGAAAGTGCGGCTCGATAACAAGGATCTGTCGCCGCTCGAGTACGAGCGCATCGAGCTCGACACCGACGAGCTCGAGCTCGAGCTCGGTCGCGCCGAAGCCGAAGTCGCGAGCGCGGCCGCCGAATGCAGCGTGACGCTCGGCGTGACGTGCGCGGGGACCGGGCTCGACTCCGCCGCGCTCGATGCCGGCGCGCCGCTACCGAATGCGCTGCCGGACACCAAGGTCGCGATCGAAGCGCGGCCGGATCGCGTCGCGTCGCGGCTCGAAAGCCAGGCGCTCGGCGAAGACGCGAACCTCGCGCTGCATCGCGCGATTCCGGATCCGACACTCGGCGTCGCGTACGAGTACGACAACTACAACGGCGATCTCGGCCAGCAGTTCATCTTCAGCCTCGGCATCCCGCTGCCGTTCTTCGACACCGGCAAGCACGACGCCGCCGCCGCGCGCGCGAACGCACACGCGATCACCGCCGAGGACGAATACGAGCTGCACGAAGCGCACGGTCTCGTCGATTCGTTGATCGCGCAGCGCGTGACGCTGCAGACGACGCTCGCGAAGCTCGAGCAAGAGCAAGTTCCGAAATCGACCAAGATCATCGAGCAGACCAAGCGCGCGTTCGACCTCGGCGAGGTCCGCGTCGCCGACGTGTTGCTCGTCGAGCGCGCGCATCGCGATCTGCTGAGCGAAGTGCTCGAGACGCGTTTCGATCTGTTCACGGTCCGCGCACAGCTGCGGCAGGCGCTGGGCCTCGACGACGAGGTCGCGCGCGGAGTTGCGAGTAACGGGAGCCAACATGAGTGAAGTAGTAGAGCTGCAGCAATCTGGCCCACCCACGCGCACCGCGGCGCGCATGCCGATCTTGATCGGCGCGATCATCATCGGGCTCGCCGCGATCATGATCGCGCGGCTGTACAAGCGGCCGGATCCGCCGAAAGACTCGCCGGCGCCGGGCATGACGGTCGGCTCCGACGCGATCACGCTGACCGATTCGGCGCCGATGTGGAGCGTCGTCAAGGTCGCGCCGGCGAAGCCGAGCGAGCCGCACTGGACCGATCCGGTGCCGGCGCGCATCGTGTTCGACGAAGCGCGCACGTCTCGGCTCGGCTCGCCGCTCGCCGGCCGCGTCACCGCGACGTACGTCGAGCGCGGCCAGACCGTGAAGCTCGGCGACAAGCTGTTCACGGTCTCGAGCCCGAACTTGGCCGAGCTGCGCGCCGATCTCGCAAAGGCGAACGTCGAGCAGAACACCGCGAAGATCAACTTCGATCGCGTCAAGGCGCTCGTCGATGCCGGTTCGCTGCCGGCGAAAGAGCTCGTCACCGCGCAGCAAGAAGTCGCCGAGGCAAACCTCGCCGTCCAGCTCGCGAGCCAGAAGCTGTCGTCGCTGAAGGTCACCGGCGGCGGCGAAGCCGCGATGTTCACGATGACCGCGCCGCGCGACGGCGTCGTGGTCGAGAAGACGCTCAACGTCGGCCAGAACGTCGATCCGAGCTCGAGCTCGCAGATGGCGATCGCCGATCTCAGCGACGTCTGGGTCGTCGCCGACCTGTTCGAGAACGACGTCGGCTCGCTCGCGCCCGGCGCGAAGACCAAGGTCGTCGTCGGCGGCACGACCGAGCTCGACGGCCTGGTCGACCAGGTGTCGTCGGTCGTCGATCCGGATCGCCACACGGTGCCGATCCGCGTTCGGCTCGCGAACGTCGACGGCACGCTGCGGCCGAACGCGTACGCGCAGATCAAGTTCTTCGATCCGACGCCCGCGAAAGTGTCGCTGCCGACGTCGGCGGTGATGTCCGACGGCGCGCAGACGTACGTCTACGTCAAGGACAAGAAGACCGGCGCGCTGCACAAGCAGATCGTGATCGCCGGCTCGGCGAACGGCGGCCAGATGCCGATCCTGCAAGGCGTCGAGCCCGGCGATCTCGTCGTCGTTCAGGGCGGCATCTTGCTCGACAACCAGATCGACCTGAGCAACTGACGTGTTGGATACGCTGTTAAACGCGTCGCTGCGGTCGCGACTCGCCGTGATCGTCCTCGCGATCACGTTCGGAGTCGGCGGCTGGTATTCGTACAAGAACCTGACGATCGAGGCGTTCCCCGATCCGACCGATACGACCGTGCAGGTGATCTCGATCTATCCGGGCCAGCCGGCCGAGGAGGTCGAGCGCCGGGTCTCGATCCCGATCGAGCGCGCGCTCAACGGCGTGCCCGGCATGCTGCACCAGCGCTCGATCTCGCTGTTCGGCCTGTCGCTGGTGACGATCACGTTCGAGGA
>DASXEF010000494.1:0-4592 GCA_036490255.1 Kofleriaceae bacterium | reverse complement strand
GCTGTTCACCGCCGACGATCCGCTCGCCGCGGCGCAGGCGACGATCGTTCACGTGTTCGTCGACCGCACGACTCGCAAGCCGGTGGAGTTGCCGGCGCGGCTGCGCACCGCGCTCGAACGCCTGGTGCGAGCGTAATCGCTCGCTCTGGCTACGGCGTGTTCGTGGTCGGCATGCTCGCCGGGTTGTTGCCGGCGCCGCTCGGACCACCGGCATCGATCACGCCGGGACCGGTCGCGGGACCCGCATCGATGCCGGCACCGACGGGAGCCATCGACGCGGGCGGCGTGGTGCTCGCGTCGTTGTCGTGGTGACAGCCGATGGCAAGCGCGAACGAGGTGACGAGAACGAGCGCAGCGGTGACGACGAGCTTCATGGCGAGGAGCGTCTAAGCAAGCCGCATGCTCACACGTCCCGGAAGTCCCGGACTTCGCCGACGCCGAGGATCCACAGTCGATCGGGCGCCAGCGCGCGCTGTTGCCATAACGCGCGCGTGCGCTCGGGTGGCTCGCCGATCGGTTCGTCGGTGAGCTTGAACGTGCCCCAATGCATGGCGAGAAAGTTCTTCGCGCCGAGCGCGATGAAGCCGTCGATCGCTTCGTCGGGATTGACGTGCTGGGTCTGCATGAACCAGCGCGGCGAGTACGCGCCGATCGGCAACATCGCCCAATCGATCGGTGCGCACTTCGCGCCGATCTCCGCGAAGTGATCGCCGAACGCGGTATCGCCCGAGTGATAGACGCAGCCTTCGGGACCGCGCACGACGTAGCCGCCCCACAACGTGTCGTTGCGGTTCCACGGCATGCGCATCGACCAGTGGCGCGACGGCACGAGCGTGATGTCGAGGGTGCCGATGCGATGGGTCTGCCACCAATCGAGCTCGACGACGTTCGGCTTCTTGATCCGCGGGCCGTTGCCGAGCGGCACGACGAACGTGGCCGAGTCGGGCAGCTTCGCGATCGTCGGTAGATCGAGATGATCGCGATGGTCGTGCGTGACGAGCACGATGTCGGGCGTCGGCAGCTCGGCGAGTGGGATGCCCGGCGGCACGAGCCGCTTGACCACGCCCGACAGCGCGTTCGACCACACCGGATCGGTGACGACGAGCTGGCCGCCGAGCCGGAACGCCCACGTCGCGTGGCCGATCCAGCACGCGCACGCGTTGCCCGCCGCGAGCTTCGCGGCGCCGCCTTCCACGATCGACGGCCGCAGCTTGTCGAGCTCGTCGAAGTTTTCGGCGCGCGGATCGGACCGGCGCAGAACTTTCCACGCGAGCATGTCGCCGGGGCCGCGCGTCGGTTGCGTCGCGCGCTCGTCGAAGCGGCCGCTCACAATCCGAGCGCTTTCACGACGCGGCTGTAGGCGTCGCGACGAAACTCGGCGAGCTCGCCGGCCGCGCAGATCTCCGCGAGCGTGCGATCGTCGCCGTCGGGCACGAACAAGCGATCCCAGCCGAGCGCTTGCGGACCGGCGGGTTTGTCGGCGATCCGCCCGCGACACGTGGCGGCGACGACTTCGATCTCGCTCGCGCCGGCGCGGCGATACGCGACGCGGAGCTGCACGTCGGCCGGCGTCTCGCGCCACCACTTCGTGAAGCGATTCTCGTTTTCGGAATCGAGCTCGAGCCGCAGGCTCTTGCCGTCGAGCGTCGTCAGATCGACGGCCTCGGCAAAGCACGCTTCTGTGGCGCCGTGCGCTCGTACTTTGTCGCGCGCTTTGTGGTCGGGCTCCGGCGCGCTCGTCGCGAAGCCGGTTTGCAGCGCTTCGACCACGAGCTCGAGGCTCGCTGCGATCTGCCGGATCTCGGCTGCACGCAGCTCGTTGCCGTCGATGAAGATCACCGCCATCGCGGCGACGCTATCACTCAACGATCAAGTGATCGCTCGCGCCGCGGCCGAATGTCTCGGGAGCGTACATCTCCTCGGCTTTCGGCGGCGGGACCACGAAATCACCCGGCGTCGTCGCGCGCGTGACGTAGGTGTACTCGTGCGTGCCTTCCCACAAGAACGACGTGAACGCCTCGGCGCGCTCGTCGCGCAAGTTCTGGTGCTGGTACCACGCACCCCACCAGTCGTTGTGCGGATCGCTCGGAATCGACCCGGTGGTCGCGAGCTCCGGGTTGAGCGGCTCGAGCCCGGCGGGCAGCGGATCGACGAGCGCGACCTGATACCGCCGGCTGTCGTTGACCATCGACACGCGAATCCGCACGCGCGCCCCAGCTTTGACGTGCCACGTGCCGTCGGCCGCGCGCACGACATCTTTCGGATCGTCGATCGGCTCGTACCGGCGCTGCACCGCGAAGCCGTAGTCGGCCGGCGCGAGCTTGAGATCGGCCGGCGCGTACGTCATCGCGATGCGGTAATAGAGCCGGCCGGCGCCGTCCTTCGCGATCGTCAGCGGCGCGTGATCGTGGCGCGCGACGTCGGCCATCGCGACGTCGATCTCGTGATTCTCGGTCGTGCGGCCGACGAACTTGTGATCGCCGGCGTAGTCGTTGCCGAGCCACACGCGCGCGATGAAGTCCGGCGTGATCTTCTCGTACACGCGGAAGTAGTGATCGAGCGCGACGAGCACGAACGAATCCTCTTGCGTGTTGTCCCAGTGGCCCTTCGCGCGATGCGCGAGCAAGCCGGTGACGATCTTCGGGATCAGATCGCTATCTTTTTGATCCTCGATCAGCGCTTCGAGCATCACGGCGTCGGCGCGGCGATCGCTCGCGAGCATCACGCGGCCGGCGTCGCCGTAGCTCGTCGTGAAGTTCGCGGCGCCCGCCGTCTCGCTGACGCGGTTGAGCGCGAACCGCACGATCGCCGCGCGATCGGCCTGCGCCTTCGCGTTGCCGGCGAACGTCTGCAGCAGCCAGCCGGCAGTATCGATCTGCAGCTTGTCGACGCCGCCGACCTCGCGGATCACGTGCTCGCCCTTCGCGATGTCGACATCGCCGAGCAGCTTGCGCGTCGCCAGCGCGTACGCCTCGATCGCCGCGCGCGTCTGCACGTCGTAGTACGGCGTCGGCAGGTACTCCTCGATGCTCGCCAAGTACGGCTTCGCCTTGTCGAACAGCGCCGCCGGAACCGCGAGGCCCTTCGCGCGCGCGTGGGCGAGCGCGTCGACGACGTACACGGTCAAGTACGGATCGCTCTGCTCGTCGCGATCCCAGTACGAGAAGCCGCCGTTGCTGTTCTGCATGTTCGCGAGGTGATCGAGATCGTCGGCCATGCTCGCCGACAGCGTCGCCTCGCTCGGCAGATCGGCCGCGTGAAATGCCGCGAGCTCGTCGCGGAGCGCCGCGATGCCGGCGATCCGGCTCGCGCGTTGCTCGGCGCAATCGAACGGATAGTGCACGAGGTAGAGCAACGCGTCGGTCAGCGACGCCAGGTTCGTCGACGAGGTCGAGACTTCGAGCCCGCCGAACTCCTGCACGACGTGGCCCGGCAACGCGACCGGCTGCGCGATCGCGCCGCTGTCGATCACGCCGTACGTCGCGAACGCTTCGGTCGTCGCCGGCGTCCACACCGGCAGCGCGAGCTCGGCCGCATCGCTCAGGTCGCCCGAGACGCCGACGACTTGCAGCCGCGCCGTGCCCGCGAGCTCGGCCGCCATCGGAATCTCGACGAGCGCGCGGTCGTTCGCCGGCACGCGGACCTCGCGACCCGCGCCTGCCGTGATCGCGATGTTGCTCGCGCGCACCGCGACGCGCACCGTCATCGGCGCATCGGTCTGGTTCTGGATCACGATCGGCAGCCGGAACGAATCGCCGTAGTTGAGGAACCGCGGCGGGCTCGGCCGCACCATCATCGGCAGCCGCGCGGTCAACGCGCTCTCGCCTTTGCCGAACTGCTTCGCGCCCGCGGCGGCGATCGCGACGAGCCGATAGCGCGTGAGGCTATCCGGCAGCGTGAGCTCGACGCGCGCGGTGCCGTCGGCCCCGGTCGTCACGGACGGTGCGAACGTCGCGAGCGCGTCGAAGTTCGTGCGAATCGCGATCGGGCCGGACGCCGCGGGTTTGCCGCCCACGTCCTTGGACTCGTCGCCGACCGGCTCCTTCTCGCCGGACTTGTCGGCGTTCTTTTCATTCGGATCCGGCGTCTCGGTCTGCGCGTTCGGCTTCGGCGGCGGCGCCGGCGCATCGACGGGCATCGGCACGGTCGTCGCCATCGGCGCCATCGACACTTTCGACTTGCCCGTGCTGACCGCGTCGAACTGCTCGTACGACTCGCCGAAGCTCGCCGTGCCGTAGCCGTTGCCCGCGCGCTGATACAAGCGCCCCGGCATGAAGCTCGATTTGCGCATGCGCTGTTGCACGTAGCTGCGCGAGTAGAAGTCTTGGACGTCCGCGCCGCGCATCGCGTAGAACGTGTCGATCGGGCTCGGATGCTTGTAGCCGGTGAGGTTCAGCACCGATTCGTCGACGGCGAGCACCGCGACCTCGGCGTTCGGCACCGGCTTGCCGTTCGCATCGACGACCTTCACCGCCAGCGTCGTCTTCGAGCCAGGCGCGACCTTGTCGGCGGCCGGCGTGATCGTCACGCCGAGCGTGCGCGTCTTCGCCGGGATCGCGAGGTTCACGTCGCCCGACGCGATCGCGACGTGC
>DASXEF010000475.1:0-6191 GCA_036490255.1 Kofleriaceae bacterium | reverse complement strand
ACATGGGCACCGACACGGGCTTCACGATCCACGACGTCAACGTGCGCGCGGTCGGCGCGTACGACTTCCAGCGGCCGAGCGGCATGATGTTGCTCGCCCATCTCGGCCTTCGCTATCGCGCGTATCTCGTCAACAACTACGCCACCGTCGCGCAGAACCCGGCGAAGATCCCGCAAGAGCGGCTCGAGGCGCCGACGATCGGCGCGACGCTCGCGCTGCCCACGCTCGGCACCGCCTACGGCCTCGCGTTCGGCTTCGACGCGATCTTGTTCGGCAGCAGCATCGTGCAGACCGCCGGCTACGAGGATGGCGCGACGCCGTCGGTGATCGACCTCTCGCTCAGCGGCCAGTTCCTCTATCGGCTCAAGAAGGATCTGAACCTGCTCGCGACGTTCAAGTTCGAATACGGCGACTACAGCTTCGGCACGCCGCCGGCAGATTCGACACGCGGTCACACGCCGACGGGCGACGTCTCGCGCACGGACACGCTCGACACGCTGACGGTCGGCATCGCGTACGGGTTCTGATCGCTACTGCTGCGGCGTCGGTAGCTTCGTGACGTCCATCTGCGACAGCGCGAGCCGGATCAACTGCGACTTGTTCGCCTTCGTCCAGCCGCGGCGCTTGAGCTCGGCGACCTTGGCGTCGAGCTCTTCGAGATCGCGCGTGTACATCGAGATGCAGATCACCTTGTAGTGGGTCGGCCGCGCCGCCTTCGCGCGTTTCGGTGCCGACGCGTCGCTGCGCTTGCCGTAGTACTCCTCGCTGAGGATGGCATCGGCGTCGCTGAGCGGGTCGTGAGCCATGAGCTTGTCTTCTTTCATCGGGATCCTCAGATGGCAGCGGCGATTTCGGGTTGTTGGGTGACCGGCGCATCGAGCTGCGCTGCGCTCGCGAGCACCCAGTCGCAAACGCGGTTGTAGTCGGCGGCGCCGTACGAGCTCGGCGCGTATTCGAAGATGGTCTTCTTGTGGCTCGGCGCTTCGGCGAGCCGCGTGTTGAGCCGGATCGGCTCGAGGCACTTGGTCTTGAAGTGGCCCTGCAAGGTCTCGAGCACCTCGCGCGCGAGCCGCGTGCGGCCGTCGTAGAACGTCGGCAGCACGGCGGAGACGCGCACCGCGTGGCCCAAGTGGCGCTCGACGTCCTTGATCGTGCGCAGCACCTGCTTGACGCCGACGAGCGCCAGGTAATCGCAGGTCACCGGGATGATGACTTCGTCGGCGTACGACAGCGCATTCTGATTCAGTAGATTCAGCGACGGGCCGCAATCGATGATCACGTAGTCGTAGCGGCGCGAGATCGCCATGTTGTTGAGCCGCTTGGTGAGGATGCGCGAGCGCTGCTCGGTCGATTGACGAGCGAGCCAGATCTCGGCGGCGGCGAGCGTCGCGTCGCTCGTGATCACGTCGAGCTTGCCGCGCACGGGCACCGAGACCTCGCTCGGATCGGCGCTGTCGACGAGCACGTGATAGAGCGACCGCTCGCCGGCGACGCCGAGCGAGACGCCGACGTTGCCCTGAGCATCGGTGTCGATCAGCAGCACCTCGTGATCGCGTTCGGCGAGCCCGGCCGCGAGGTTGACCGCCGTCGTCGTTTTACCGGTGCCGCCTTTTTGGTTGAGGATCGCGACGCGACGCGCGCGTTTCGCGCGGAACGCTTCGTCGCCCAGGCCGGTGCGCCGGCACTCGAGCGAGCAATAGTGGTTGCGCTGGCCATCCGGCGTGACCGCGATCTGGAATACGAACGCGGGCTGGAACTGCTGCCCACACGCGTTGCACGTCTTCTCCATGCCCTTATCGAAGCGGCATAGCGCCGATCCGGGCAACTTTTCAGACGCGGTATAGTCCCGTCGTGATCTCCCGAATCGCGGCGGCGCGTGGAGTGGACGGGGCGGCGGTCGCCGGCGAGCTCGCCGATCAGCTCGCGGGGCCGGCCACGCGTCTGGTCATCGCGTTCGCGGATGCGCGGGTCGACGACGTCGGCTCGTTCGCGCGCGAGCTGCAGCGCCGCATCGACGCGCCGGTGATCGGCTGCACCGCGAATGCGGTCGTCGGCTTGGCCGAGACGGCACAGCCGAGCTCGAGCGCGATGGCGCTGTGCGGCGATTGGCTGCGCGTCGGCATCGGCGTCGCGAGCGAGCTGTCGAAGTCGCCGATCGTGCGCAGTCGCGACGCGGTTCGTCGCGCGGCCGCCGGGCTGCGGCTCGAGCCCGACGAGCTCGATCCGGTGCGCCACGTCGCGTTCACGTTGATCGACGGCACGTCGCGCCACGAAGACGGCTTTTGCATCGGCTCGGCCGCGGCGATGCCGCAGATCAAGGTCGTCGGCGGTGTCGCGTCGACGGATACCGACGGTCATCGCGACGCGCGCGTGTTCGCGTTCGGCGAGCCGATGGCCGATGCCGGCATCGTCACCGTGCTCGAGACCAAGCGGCGCTGGGAAGCGTTCACGTCGCAGCACGTCGTGCCGACCGAGCTCAAGGTCGTGGTCACGGCGGTCGGCGGTGATCGCGAGATCGTCGAGCTCGACGGCAAGCCGGCGGCGCAACGGCTGCGCGAGCTGCTCGGATCGATCGGCATCGAGCTCGATGCGCCGCGGCCGACACGCTTCACGTTCGCGCGCTACGTCGACGGCGTGCCGTACGTGCGCATCATCCGCGCGATCGAAGGCGACGCGATCCACGTCGCGACCTCGGTCGAGCCCGGCCACGTCATGCACGTGATGCGGACCGGCGATCTCGTCGGCACGACGCGCGCCGATCTCGCGGCCGTCGACAAGCGCATCGGCGGGATCTCGGCGCTGCTCGCGTGGTCGTGCATGGCGCGCCACTGGGAAGCCGAAGTTTCGAATCTGGCCGAGCCACTCGCACGCGTCTACGCCGAGCGCCGAACGTGCGGGTTTCGCAGCTTCGGCGAGCAGAGCGGCATGCTGCTGGTCAACTACACGCTCGCGGGGCTCGCATTCGGAGCGCCGCTATGACGGACAAGCCCACCGACGAGCGCATCGCCGAGCTCGAGGCCGAGCTCGCGGCATCGCAGCGCACGATCGACGTCTTGATCGCACGGCTCGAGCGGCCGGGGTCGGCGCCGCCGTCGCAAGCGGAGCTGTTCGACGTCGTCGTACGATTGGGCAACGTGCTCGAAGAGCGCACGCGCGAGGTCGAATCGGCGCGCGCCGAGTTTCGCGCGTTGCGCTCGAACCTCGATCAGATCGTTCGCCAGCGCACGCGCGCACTCGCCGAGTCCGAAGCGCAGCTGCGCGCGAAGAACGTCGAGCTCGATCGCCAGAGCCGGATCAAGACCGAGTTCATCTCGATCGCCGCGCACGAGCTGCGCACGCCGCTGACCAGCATCGTCGGCTATCTCGATCTGTTCAGCGAAGGCCGCTTCGGCGAGCTGCCGCCGCTGATCGAGCGACCGATGGGCTCGGTGCGGCGCAACGCGCACCGGCTCAAGCGGCTGGTCGACGACATGCTGAACCTGTCGCGCATCGAAGCCGGCCGCATCGTGCTGCGCCGCGAGCTGGTCGATCTCGCCGATGTCGTGCGCGACGTCGTCACCGAGCTGTTGCCGCTCGCACAAGCGCGGTCGCAGCGGCTCGAAGAGCACATCACGCCGCTCGATCCGATCGACGCCGATCGCGACAAGATCACGCAGATCGCGATCAACCTCGTCGGCAACGCGATCCGCTACACGCCCGACGCCGGCGAGATCACGATCACGCTCGACGAGGCGCCGCGCGATCGCTATCCCGGCGGCTGGGCACGGCTGCGCGTGCGCGACAACGGCATCGGCATCGACGAAGAAGAGCGCGCGCGCATCTTCGATCCGTTCATGCACCCGCGGCCGGCGAAGCACCACACGTCGGCAGGCCCGGACTCGGCCGGTCTCGGGCTCTACATCGCGCGCGGCCTGATCGAGCTGCACGGCGGCCTCATCACGGTCGATTCCAAGCCGCAGGTCTTCACCGAGTTCACGGTGCTGCTGCCGTTCAAGACCGTGACGCGCGCGAGCTCCGAGAGCTCCGATCCACCTTCGGAACCGCCGGCCGTACCGCCGGCGTTGCTCGGCCGCTAGCTACTTCTTCTTTTTCGGCTTCGCCTTGGCGGCGGGCTTCTTGGCAGCGGGCTTGGCCTTGGCCTTGGGCTTCGCAGCCGGCTTCTTTGCGGCCGGCTTCGCCTTGGCAGCAGCTTTGGCCTTCGCGGGCTTTGCAGCCTTGGCGGGCTTTGCAGCCTTGACCGGCTTCGCAGGCGCCTTGGCAGCAGCTGGCTTCGCGGCCGCCTTCGCAGGCGCCGCAGTCGCCTTCGCAGGCGCCGCAGCCGCTTTGGGCGCTGCAGCCGCCTTCGCAGGCTTGCCCTTCGGCAGCTTCTTCGCGTCGGCCTTGAGCTTGTTGTTGTGGTCGTCCGCGTTGCGCGCGGCCTCGTCCATGCGGTTCTGCGCGGACGAACGAGCGCGTGCGACCGCGGCCTCGAGCTCGACCTTGTTGCGCGGCGGCACCGGCACAGCTGGGGTCTCGACCTTCTTGCTGCGCTTCTTCTTCTTGGCCTCGCGCGGAATCGGGATCTCGGCGATCTCGGGCATGCGCGCCGCGTACTCGACGCCGCGGTTGTGGATGAACCGCTTCGGCTCGGGGACGCCGCGGAACACCATGGCCACGCAGTTGTCGGGCAGCTGCTCGATCACGAAGCCGATGTCGAACGTCGGGTGCAGCACGACGTCGCCTTCTTCGTAGCTGTCGCGGATCGAGTAGGGCCGGGCGTTGTTGAGGTCGTTGTCGCTCGCGCGACCCATTGCCTCTTCCCAGTTCACGCGCTTGGCGTGAGCCTTGGAACCGGCCCCGTCCTCACCACCTTCGTGGTCACCACGTGGTTTTCGGTACGCGTGAACCTCGCCACAGACCACGCATTGCACGCGACGAACCTCGTCTTCGTACATGCTGATGATCGTGTGGGTCGTATCGGCCTTGCATCGGGGCGAGGGGCAATAAGCCTCGATCTCGCCACCAACCGCGTCAGCGTCTTCTTCGAAGATGGAGTCCATCCCTGCCTCTTCTGGACGAGTCACGCTTGCTAACTATCAGCAACGACTTACAAACCGTGTATCCGGAGTGTAATCTTGCTAAGTTTCGCGTCTAACACACTCTGGTGAGCTAGACAACCTTCGCTACGTACAAGTGCATAGAATAACGTCGCGTGCGCCGCCTGCTTCTCGTGAACGCCTTGATCTTCGCGGTGTTGGCCGCGGCGGTCGCGCTCGCCTATTACGCATACACGTACACGGCGGAGGTCGCATCGCGCCAGAGCGAGCTCGAAGTGCTCAAGGAGCTCGCGGAGGAGAAAGTCCTCAACGTCGAGTCGAAGGTCGCGAGCGACGACGAGGCGATTCTCAAGGCGGTCCGCCTCGACGAGCTCGACAAGCTCGGCGAGCAGATGCGCGGCGCCGGCGAGCAGGTGACGAGCGTGTTCGTGCTCGACGAGCATTTGCAAGTCGTGCCCGGCGGCTCGTCGTCGCTGGGCGATGCCGATCCGAAGGAAGCGATCGAGCGACGCGATTGGTATGTCGCGAACGTCATCCCGAAGCTCAACCTGCGAAAGCAGCCGCTGAACCGGCGCGAGCATTACTACGATCGGCGCGGCGACCGGCCGTACCTGCTCGCGTTCATGCACAAGCAGCTCGCCGATCGCACGTACTACGTGATCGTCGAAGACGACGTCAATCGCCTCGTCGGCGGCCAGCTGTTTCACGAGGTGTTCGATCTGTCGAACCACAAGCGGCTCTACCAAGTCGTCGACGAACGCGGCCAGTTCGCGTACGGCGTGATGTTTCAACCGAGCGGCCTGCTCGTCCGCGTGAACTTCGACACGCTCGACGGTTGGGCGGTGCAGGTAAACGAGGCGTCGGATCCGGCGCTCGAAGCGGAGCTCAATCGCAAGCACATCGTCGACTCCGTGTTGATCGGCGGCGCCGTGACGATCATCTTGGCGGGCCTCGCGTTCTTGGCGATCGCGATCCGTCGCGAGCGCCGCGCGAACGAGCTCAAGAGCGACTTCATCTCGAACGTCTCGCACGAGCTCAAGACGCCGCTGTCGATCATCACGATGTTCGGCGAGATGCTCGCGAACGGCCGCACGAAGTCGTCGGAGCAGGCGACCGAGTACGCCGAGATCATCTATCGCGAGAGCGTGCGGCTCG
>DASXEF010000468.1:0-14113 GCA_036490255.1 Kofleriaceae bacterium | reverse complement strand
TGATGGGCGAGGGCACCGCGAACTACCGCGCGTTCGCGGCGCGGTTCGCGTAGCGAGCGAGCGCGGCTTCGAGGCCGCGCAGCGCGTTAGCCATCGCCGCGTTGTCGGTGGGCATCGCCGCGAGCTCGACATCGTACGGCTCGTTCGCGAGCAGCTTGCGCAAGCGCGCGATCGCGGTGTCGAGCCGCGGCGAGCGAGCGCGCATGCGATCGAGAATCTGCAATGCGCCCGCGAGGTCGTCGCGCTCGATCGCGGCACGCGCGGCGGCGATCCGCAACGCCGGCTGGTTCGCGCGATCGCCCATCGCCACGTGCAACGCGTACGCGCCGCGAGCTATTGCCGTCGAGCGCCGGTCCACGCCGTTAGCCTACAGCGTTCCGCGCGCGAGCGAGTCGGCGCGCTTGAGCAGCGTCGGGATGCGAAACTCGCCGTGCATCGCCCGCACGTGATCGGCGGCGAGCTCGGCGGCGATGCCGACTGCGGTCACATGCAGCGGCTTCGCGCTGTGGCCGCGAACCACGGCGATCGCCGGCGCGCCGCGAAACGGATTCTTCGCGACGCCGACGACCGGCACGCCGATCGCGTCGTGCAATCGCGCGCCGAGCCCGGGTGCATGATCGGTGAGCCAGACGTTGCCGTCGATGATGACGGCCTCCGCGGCCACGCCGGCGAGCACGCGCAGCAAGTACGGCAGCTCGCGCTGGTAGAACTTGCCGGGCGTGTAGTCGGCCGGCGGCTCTGATGACCGCACGGTGAATTCACGCAGCGGTACCGCGTCGGTCCAGGCGTCGAAGCCAACCGCGGCGGTGACGACCGAGGTCTGGAGATACTGGACGTCGAGCGCCCAAAGGCGTGCGCTCAGATGTGCTTCTGGATCTCGGCTTCGACCTTGGCCCGCGGCTGCGCGCCGACGAGCTGGCCGACCACTTTGCCGCCCTTGAAGATGAGCAGCGTCGGGATCGAGCGCACGCCGTACTGCTGCGGGACGATCTGGTGGTGGTCGATGTCCATCTTCGCCACTTTGAGCTTGCCGGCGTAGGCGTCGGCGAGCGCGTCGACGGTGGGCGCGAGCTGCTTACAGGGTCCGCACCAAACGGCCCAGAAATCGACGAGCGTCGGGACGTCGCTCTTCAGAACCTCGGCTTCGAAGCTCTGGTCGGTGATCTCTTTGACGTTTGCGCTAGCCATGGTTCTCGTTATGTAACCCCGCGCGGGGGCGTCCGCAACCGGGTACAATTTGTTCCGGGAATGTCGCGCCTGTTCATCTCGGTCGATCGCCTCGATTCGTGGACCGCCGAAGGGCGGGCCTCGCTCGAGGGTGATCGCATGACGTTGACCGAGCTCAATCGCGCGTTTTCGATGACGCCAGCTGTGTGTTTCGTGTCGACAACGGGGCAGTCACCCGACCCGCACGATCTGGTAGGTCGCGTGAAGAGCAAGCCGCAGCTCGAACAGATGGGCGCCGAGCAGCTGTCGAACTCGGTGATCTACAACGACACCGCGTACGACGTGATCGACGGCTTCATCGGCGAGCCGCTGCTGCCGTGATCGACGAGCGCCTGCTATCTGTCGCGCCGTCGCCGGCGTTCTGGGTAGCGGTCGCGGCCTACGCGGCGGCGACCGCATGCTTGTTCGCGGTGCTCGCCGGCGCGACGCGATTTCGCGGCGCGGCGTTGTGGCTGGTCGGGCTCGCGTTCGCGGCGCACGGCACCGACATCGCGTGGCGCGGCACGCTGCACGTGCATCCGGCCGAATCGGTGCGCGAAGCGCTCGGCTTTCTCGCGTTCATCATCACCGGCGGCTACTTGCTGGCGAGCGCGCGTTATCGGCTGACGCTCGGCGGCGTCGTCGTGATGCCGGTGTCGCTCGTGCTGCTGTTGCTCGCGCGGCTCACGCCGGCCGGCACCGCGCCCGACGATCTGTCGACGCTCGGCCGCGTCCACATCTCGCTCGCGACGATCGGCGTCGCGGTGTTCGCGTTCGCCGGCGTGCTGTCGGCGGTGTATCTCGTCGAAGATCGCGCGCTCAAGCGCAAGCGGTTCGACGCGCTCGCGCTCGAACAAGGCGCCGCGCCGCTCGAGCCGCTCGACAAGCTCGCGCACCGGCTCGTCTGGGTCGGCTTTCCGATCTTCACGCTCGCGATGATCCTCGGCGCGATCTGGACCGCGCGGTTGGGCGAGTCGGTCGGCCGCATCGAGTACGCGCTCGCGACGGTGACGTGGGTCGCGTTCGCGACGCTGCTCGTCGCTCGCCAGATCTACGGCTGGCGCGGCCGTCGCGCGGCAAAGCTCACGCTCGAAGGCTTCGCGTCGGCGCTCGCCGTGCTCGTCGTGTACCTGATCCGGCGGATCGTCGAATGAGCGAGCTGTTCGTCGTCGGGCTCAGCTGGCACACCGCGCCGGTCGCGGTGCGCGAGAAGCTGGCGTTTCGCGACGACGAGCTGGCGCCGACGCTGCGCGGCGCGCTCGCCGAGCTGCCGGTCACCGAAGCGCTGCTGATCTCGACGTGCAATCGCGTCGAGCTCTACGGCGTCGCGAAGCCCGGAGCCGAGCCGGATCCGCGCGCGTTTCTCGCGGCGAATCGCAGCGTGAAGCTGCGCGACGTCGAATCGGCGCTGTACGCGCATCGCGGTGGCGCCGCGATCCGCCACGTGTTTCGAGTCGCGAGCTCGCTCGATTCGCTCGTCGTCGGCGAGGCGCAGATCTTGGGCCAGCTCAAGGCCGCCTACGCCGTCGCCGGTGCCGCCGGCACGGCGGGTCCGGTGCTGTCGCGTGCGCTCGAGCGCGCGTTCGGCGTGGCCAAGCGCGTGCGCACCGAGACCTCGATCGCGCGCGGCGCGGCGAACGTATCGTCGGTCGCCGTCGAGCTCGCGCGTCGCGTCTGGCGCGACCTCGCCGGCAAACGCGTGCTCGTCGTCGGCGCGGGCAAAATGAGCTCGCTCGCCGCGAAGCATCTGTACGCGAACGGCGCGCAGGAGATCGTCGTGACCAATCGCTCGCCCGAGCGTGCACAGGCGCTCGCCGACGAGATCGACGCGGTCGCGAAGCCGTGGGGCGAGCTCGAAGCGCTGCTCGTCGCCGCCGACGTCGTGATCAGCTCGACCGGCGCGCGCGAGCCCGTGCTGACGTACCCGATGTTCAAGCGCGTCGCGAGAGCGCGGCGCGGACGCCCGATGATCGTGATCGACATCGCCGTGCCGCGCGACGCGGAGCCCAAGATCGCCGATCTCGACGACGTGTATCTCTACGACATCGACGATCTCGACAAGGTCGTCAAAGCGAACCTCGCCGAGCGCCAGAAGTCGGCCGACCAGGCGGGCAAGATCGTCGAGCACGAGGCCGGTCAGTTCGAGCACTGGCTGCGCACGCAGGGCGTCGTGCCGACGATCCGCGCGCTGCGCACAAAGCTCGCCGAGATCGGCGACGCCGAAGTGCAGAAAGCGCTCGACCAGCTCGCGCGCCGCGAGCATTCGCGCGAGCAACAGCGCGAGCTGTTGCAGCGCACCGTGCAGCTCGTCGTCAACAAGATCCTGCACACGCCGACGACCGCGTTGCGCGGCTCCGAGGCCGATACCGGCGCGTTGCGCGCCGAGGTGCTCGCCGAGCTGTTCGGGCTCGCGGTGAGCGACGAACCCGAACAGACAGATGTGATCGACGAGCCGGTGGAGACCCCTTCAGAGAAGGCACGCGCCTAGAGGCGACGATGAATGATCAACTACTGACGATCGCGACGCGCGGCAGCGCGCTCGCGCTGTGGCAAGCCAATCACGTCAAGGCGCGGCTCGAGGCGATCGCGCCCAAGCGCCGCGTCGAGTTGCTCGTGATCAAGACGACCGGCGATCAGATCCAAGACGTGCCGCTCGCGCTGGTCGGCGGCAAAGGCCTGTTCGTCAAAGAGATCGAGCAGGCGTTGCTCGAGGGCCGCGCCGATCTCGCGGTGCACTCGATGAAGGACGTGCCGCCCGATCTCGCCGACGGGCTCGCGATCGCCGCCGTGTCGGCCCGCGAGACGCCGTGGGATGCGTTGTGCGCGCGTGAGCCGGTCACGATCGACACGCTGCCGCACGGCGCCCAAGTCGGAACGTCGTCGATGCGCCGCCAGTGCCAGCTGCTCGCGCGCCGGCCTGATCTGAAGATCGAGATGCTGCGCGGCAACGTGCCCACGCGCCTCCAACGCCTCGACTTGGGCAGGTACGACGCGATCATCCTCGCCGCCGCCGGCCTGCAACGGCTCGGCCTCGGCGATCGGATCACGCAGCTGATTCCGCTCGAGCTCAGCATCCCGGCCGTCGCGCAGGGCGTGCTCGGCATCGAGACGCGCACCGGCGACGCGATCGTGCGCGACCTCGTCGTGCGCGCGATCCACGACGCTCATGCGGCCGCATCGGTCGCCGCCGAGCGCGCGTTTCTGGCGCGGATGGGCGGCAGCTGCCAGACGCCGCTCGCCGCGCACGCGCTCGATCGCGACGACGGCGGCATGCGGCTCGTCGGCATGGTCGGCTTGCCCGACGGCACGCGCATCTTGCACGCCGAGCTCGGCGGCGCGCGCGATCAGGCGCAGCTGATGGGCAACAAGCTCGCCGAGGATCTGCTCGCGCAAGGTGCCGAAGCGATCTTGGCGGCGACGCGCTGAGCATGTCGACGAAACGCGTGGTCGCGTGCGTCGCGCTCGGCTACGCGATCCTCGTCTGCGCGCTGTGGCATCGCACGATCTTCGGCGGCCAGATCGGCGGCTGGGATTGCGTGCTCGAGTACTGGCCCGATCTCGAGTTTCAGGCGCGCTCGATCGGTCACGGCGCGCTGCCGCTGTGGTGCCCGTGGTCGCTCGGCGGCTATCCGTTCGTCGCCGATCTGCAATCCGGCTTCTACTCGCCGGTGAACTGGATCTGCATCGTGCTCGGCCTCGGGCTCGGCGCCGGCGCGTGGCTGATCCAGCTCAAGGTCATGCTGACGATGCTCGTCGGCCTGTGCGGCATGCACGCGCTGGTGTGGCATCGCACGCGCTCGCACGCGGCCGCGGTCGTCGCCGCGATCACCTACGTGCTCGGCAGCCCGCTGCTCGTCCACAAGAACGGCGCGTTCTTGTGGCCGCTGTTGTATCTGCCGTGGGCGGTGCTCGCGCTGTCGCGGTTGTGCGATGCGCCGTCGTTGCGCCGCGGCGCGCAGCTCGGCCTCGCGATCTGGTTGTGCGGGTCGGCGGGTCATCCGCAGGCGTTCTTCTACGACTTGCTCGTGATCGGCGCGTACGCGCTCGTGCGCGTGCGGTCGCGCGCCCAGCTGCCGGGCCTCGCGCTCGCCGGCGGCGTCGCACTGCTGGCGCTGCTCGTCGTCTACGTGCCCGCGCTCGATGCCGTCGCGATGTCGGGACGCGCGACGCGCGACGCCGGCTACGTGCTCGACAACGCGCTGCCGCCGCGCGAGCTGCTCGAGCTCGTGATCCCGAACCTCGATACCAACTGGCAGCTCGACATCTACGTCGGCCCGCTCGCGATCGTCGGCGCGATCTGGGCGGTGCTCGCCGCGCCGAGACGGCGCGAGCTGTGGTTCTGGATCGGGGTCGCGATCGTCGGCGTCTTGCTCGCGATGGGCCGCCAGGGCCACCTGCTCGCGCTGTGCTACCGGTTCGTGCCCGGCTTCACGCTGTTCCGGATCGCGTACCGGCTCAAGGTCATCTTCGGCTTCGCGGCGGCGCTGCTGGCAGGCGAGGGCGTCGCGGCGTCGACCCGCATCAACCCGCGCGTCGCGGCGAGCATCGCGGGCGTGTGGATCATCGCCGGGCTCGCGATCGCGCGCACGCCGTACTCGATCACGGCTGCCGCGATCCTCGCGCTCGCGCTCGTGCGGTGGCGGTTCCGCACCATCGCGCTGTGCGCGATCGTGCTCGTCGATCTGTGGGCCGCCGGTGCGAGCAAGCTCGCGATCGTGCAGCCGCGCCCCGATCCGAGCGCGCACGCCGACATCGTCGCGCAGATGCCGGACGCGGGCGATCGCTGGCGCTATCACGTCGACGATGTCTCGCTGCCGGTCGGCGGCACGCTGCCGTACGAGGCCGCGTATCACTACGGCATCCGCGAGCTGTCGGGCTACGGCAACCCGATCGCGTCCGCGCGCTTGCTCGCGGTCGAGGCCGCCGCGCTTCACGATGCGGCGCTGCTCGCGCATTTCGGCGTGAAGTACTTCCTCGGCGGTCACCTGCATCCGGCCGGCGCACGCGCAGTGCCGGCGCTGCACGGCTTCGAGCTGCCCGACGGCGACGTCGCCGCGCTCGCGACGCTGTATCCGACCGCCGAGCGCGTGAACGATCACGGCGGCGCGCTCGATCGCCTGCGCCAGATCACACCGAGAACGCTCGATCGCGCGCTCGTCGAAGCCGACGCGCCGCTCGCGCTGCCGGTCTCGCAGTTCGCGCCGCTCGCGCCGCCCGCGAGCTATGCCGCCGGCGCGATCGACGTCGACGTCTCCGCGCCGCAAGCCGGCGTGCTCGTCGTGACTGAATCGTGGGCGCCGGGCTGGACCGCGACGATCGACGGCGATGCCGCGCCCGTGTTTCGCGCGAACGATCTCGCGATGGGCGTGATCGTGCCGTCGGGCGCGCATCGCGTCAGCTTCGCGTTCGCGTCGCGCGGCTACACGCTGTTGCTCGTGCTGTTCCTGCTCGGCGTCGGCGGCGGGCTCGTCCTAGTCAAACGGCGAGATCCGGCCGGCGCGTTGCCGAGCGCGTAGCTTCGCGATCAGCTCGGCGAGCTTCGCGGGCTCGCGCTTCGCGAGATCGATCCGCTCGTTGGGATCGGTGGCGAGATCGTAGAGCTCGAGCCGATTGCCGTCGTCGATGATCTTCCAGCTGCCGTCGACGAGCGCGGTGAGGCCGCCGGGATTCGATCGATCTTTGATCATCGCGGCGAATGCTTGGCCGTCGGGGCGAGACGCGCGCGCCCCGGTCGCGAGGTCGGCGAACGATGCGCCGTCGATCGCGCGGCCGTTCGGCGGCGTGAAGCCGGCGAGATCGAGCACGGTCGGCACGAGGTTCGTCGTGCTGACGGTCTCGCCGACGCGTAGCTTCGCGACGTGCGGGCCGGCGAGCACGAGCGGGACGTGGATCTGCGAGTCGTACAGATCGGTCGAGTGGTTGAGGTGACCGTGCTCGCCGAGACCTTCGCCGTGATCGGCGGTGACGATCACGATCGCGCCTTTGGCGAACGCGGTGACGTCGGCGAGCATCGCGTCGCACTGGGCGAGCACGCGATCGTAGACGTGGTCGCGCTCGTTCGCCGGCGGCTCGCCGTTCGCGGACCAGTTGTGCGGCTCGAGAATGTGGATCCACAGGAACAGCGGGCGATTGTTCGCGCGCTTGCTGCGCTGCTCGAGCCACGCACGCGCGCGCTTCGCGAGCTTGGCACCGTCGTGCTCGATCTCGAGGTGCTCGAGCCCACGCGAGAGCCCGGTGTGCAGCTCCGGACCCCAGAAGCTCTCGCAGCACATGAAGCCGGCGGTGTCGTAGCCGGCGGCGTGCAAGCGCTCGGCGAGCAACACGTGGCGTGGATCGACGCGCAGCGCCCAGCTGACGACGCGGCCGCGCACGCGATCGGCGCCGAGCCCGGTGATCATCGCCGGGATCGAGCGCCGCGTGACGTTGCTCGGCGAGAACGCCCAGTCGAACACGGCACCGCGATCGGCGAGGGCGGCGAGCGTCGGCATCTCGGCGTGACCGCCGTACGGCGGCGTGTGATCCGCGCGTACCGTATCGATCGTGACGAGGATGATGTCGGGATGGTCGGCGCCGGGGCGCGGCACCGGCGCGAACGTCGCGAGCGGGATCGCATCGCGGATCTTGTCGAGATCGAACGCGCGGTCGATCGCGAGCCCGGCGATCGCGCGATCGCCCCACAATTCGAGCGTCGCCGCCGGCGCGACGTGCGCGACGACGAGCGCCGATACCGCCGCGGCCGCGCCGAGCCCGACGACGGCCCACGTCGCGATCGCGCGCGCGCGGCCGCCCCAGCGTGACCACGTCGCGTGGACGATCGCGAACGCGATCACTGCGGCGAGCGGCGCGTCGATCACGCTGGTATCGAACGCGCCGAGCGCCGGCAGGATGATCGAGAACCACACGACGATCGCGGCGACGATCGCGAGCGCCGCGATCGTGAGCGCGATCGTGGTCGGCCGGAACGCGCGCGGTGCACGGCGTGCGATCGGCGCGAGCGCGCGCGTGGCGAGCGCCGCCATCGGTCGCGACAACGCGGCGAAGCTCAGCGCGAGCACCGCGGCGAGCGTCGCTTCGAAGTACGCGACGGTCAGCGGCGCGAATGCGGAGTGCGCGGCGAACCACGCGGTGCCGATCATCAGCGCGAGCACGAGGACGAGCGCGTCGAGCGCGATCACGACGAGCCACGCGGCGAGCCGCGGCGACGCGCCATCGGCGCCGACGAGGTCGAGCTCGTGCGGTCGCCAGCCGGCGTAGAGCGCGCGCCCGGCGATGCTGATCGCGAGCAAGATCGGCGCGACGAGCAGCACGACGAAGCCGGCACCGAGCGCGATCGAGCCGGGGGCGCCGAGACCGTCGATGAACGCCGCGATCAGTGCGCCGACGGACGCCGACGCGGCGCTCGGCGCCAGCCAACGCCCAACCTGGGCCAGCGAAGACAGCTTGAGACGCACGCGGCATTCGACTGTACCCGCGCGGGCGGGGCGTCGCCACGCGCGTACTTATCGAAGGACTTCGGGATCTCCGCCGCGGCTTTTTTGCGCCGAGCCGCGAACGCTGCCTACGATCACTTCGCCGTGATCACGCGCATCTGTCTCGTCATTGCCGTCGCTGGTGGCTGCGCTTCTCCAATGAGCCAGCTCAAGACGGAAAACCGCCAACTCACGGTGGAGCTCGTCGAGCTGCGCGCCGATCACCGCGCGCAAGATCGAAAGATCCGCGACCTCGAGCACCAGCTCGCGATGCAGAAGGAGAACGAGGTCGTGCCGGACATGCCCAAGCTGCCGGTCGAAGTGGTCACGCCACCGACGGGGCAAGCCGCGCCGGGCGCCGAGCGCGTCGTCGGCGTCGCGGCCGACGGCGGCGAGATCATCTACGAAGGCGATGCCGCGCTCGGTCGCTCGACCGCACCACCGCTTCCGACGAAGCCCGCGCCGATCGATGTCCAGCGCACGCCGATCGCCGCACGCGCGACGCGCGCGCACGTCCGCGACTCGGCGCCTGCGATCAGCAACGATGCCGCGTCGTCCGACTACCGCGCCGCCGTCGAGCTCGTCAGAGCCGGTAAGCACGACGAGGCGCAGGCCGCGCTGCATGCATTCCTCAAGACGTATCCGCGCCACGACTACGCCGACAACGCGCAGTACTGGCTCGGCGAAGACTTCTACGCGCAGAAAGACTTCCCGCATGCGCTCGCCGAGTTCCGCGCTACGATCGAGACGTACCCGCGCGGCAACAAGGTGCCGGATGCGCTGCTCAAAGTCGGTTATTGCTACCAAGCGCTCGGGCAAGCCGAGAAAGCGCGCGCGGTGTTGGAGCAGGTCGTGAGCCTCTATCCGAAGAGCGAGCCCGCGGCGCTGGCCTCGAAACGCCTGGAGACCCCATGAACAAGAAGCGCGTCCGTCAGGCGCTGTTCGTCGCGGTAGCCACGTTGCCCGCGGCGGCGAACGCGCAGGTGCCGGTCTATCCCTCCGGCGCGATTCCGCAACCGCCGGTGTCGTTGGATCCGTCCGTCGGCGGCAGCCAGGCACCACCGCCGCCCGCGCCGGCCGTACAGGCGCCGGCGCAGCCGAACGTGATCGTCGTGAAGCCCGACGGTAGCGTCACGCAATCGAGCGATTCGAATGCGGCGCCGACCGGCTACTTCATCGACAACAACGCGCCGACCGGGATCATGGCGACCGACAACGAGCCGAATCAGGTCAGCAGCGGCCCGGTGCCGGAGCTCCACGTCGTGCGCAGCGGCGACACGCTGTGGGACATCTGCACGTACTACTTCAACAACCCGTGGGAGTGGCCAAAGATCTGGTCGTACAACCCGCAGATCACGAACCCGCACTGGATCTATCCGGGCGACCTCGTGCGGCTGTTGCCGCGCGGCCAGTTCGCGCAGTCGCCGCAGAATCAACAAGCGGCGCCCGATACCAAGCCGCCCGATGATCTGCCGCCGCCGGCGAAGAAGCTCGGCGTCGGCTTGCAACAGATCGCGTTCGTCGAGAAGAGCGACCTCGACCGGTCGATCACGATCGACGGTTCGGTCGACGAGAAAGTGCTGCTCGGCCGCGGCGACGCGGTGTACCTGAGCTACCCGACCAACAATCCGCCCGAGGTCGGCAAGACGTACTCGATCTACAAGCCCGACAACTCGGTGCACGCGAACGGCAAGGACTACGGCTCGTACGTGCGCTTGCTCGGCACGGTGCGCGTCGACAACGTCAAGCAAGACAAGCGCGCGCGCGGCATGATCCTCGAATCGAACCAGGAGATCGAGCGCGGCGCGAAGGTCGGCCCGCTGCTCAAGGAGTTCACGAACCCGCCCGACGTGCAGCCCAAGGTCGACCTGCAGGGCAACATTGTCGCGATGCTCACGCGCGAGAACCTGATCGGTCAGGGCGAGCTGGTGTTCATCGATCAGGGCGAGAGCTCGGGCATCGAGGTCGGCAATCGCATGTACGTCGTACGCCGCGGCGACGCGTATCCTGGTCACGCGCAGACGACGATCGGCCAGGACGACCGCCGCTTCCCCGCGCGTGCGCTCGGTCAGATCGTCGTGGTCGAGGTCGGCGACAAGATCTCGGTCGGCCTCGTGACGTTGTCGGTCCAGGAGATGGGGATCGGCGACGTCGTGACCATGCAGGCCAGCTCGAAGTAGCGTCGGCGGCTTCGAGCGCGCGCCGCGGAATCCCGATCGACGCGCGGGGGAGCGCGAATCGGAATTTCTGATCGAAACGTCGCGTGCGCCGCCCTATATAGATGTAGGGGCCTCGCGCAAGCGGCTGAAATCGTTCGGTCGCGGTCGGGTCGACTTGACGTGGGTGGTCCGGGTGGCTAATTGCTTTCCCCCTGTGACCACCTCGTCCGAGCTGCTGACCCCGGGAGTGCCGGACTACCCACCGCGTCTGATCGCGCTGGGTTGGACGCCGGAGCTGCACGTTCGCGGCGTGCTGAGCACCAGCCCGGCCGTCGCGATCGTCGGCGCTCGCGCGGCGAGCCGGCTCGGCATGGACCGGGCTCACGCGACCGCGCGCCATCTTGCCGAGCGCGGCGTGCACGTCGTCTCGGGCGGTGCACTGGGCATCGATGGAGCAGCGCATCG
Source organism: Kofleriaceae bacterium (assembly GCA_036490255.1). Lineage (GTDB taxonomy): Bacteria > Myxococcota_A > Polyangia > Haliangiales > Haliangiaceae > JABFXX01. The sequence goes on along the minus strand of DASXEF010000468.1, from coordinate 2,814 downwards.
CGGCGCGATCGCGGCGGGCACGACGACGGTCGTGCTCGGCAGCGGCGTCGACGTCGCGTATCCCGCACGTCATGCGCGCCTGTTCGATCAGATCGTTCAGACCGGCGGGGCACTGGTCAGCATGATGGCGGACGGTGCCGAGCCGCGGCGCTGGAGCTTCGTCGCGCGCAATCCACTGATCGCGGCACTCGCCGACGTGGTCGTCGTGATCGAAGCCGACGATCGCAGCGGCTCGCTGACGACCGCACGAGCCGCGACCGAGCTCGGCCGCTTGATCGTCGCGTATCCGGGCAGCCGCGGCTGCCATCAATTGCTGCGTGCCGGCGCTGCGATCGCCGAGGCGCCGATCGACGTCGAGCGAGCGCTCGCCGGCGAGCCGCGCATGCCGAGCGCGCACGTCGATCCCGAGATCGAGCTGATTCGCGCCGCGCATGCCGGCGGCGCGCGAACCATCGACGCGATCGCGGAGGCGACCGGCTTGCCGGTGCGCGCCGTGCTACGTGGTCTGCCGTTGATCGAGAGGTACTCGTGAGCAAAGACAAGGCGAAGGCCAAGCCGGCCCCGAAAGCGAAACCGTCGGCGAAGGGCAAGCCGGCTGCCAAGCCGAGCGCGAAAGCGACTCCGGCGAAGAAGCCGAGCAAGCCCGACAAAGACGCGGTCGTCGAGAAGAAGTCGGCGAAGGCTGCGCCCAAGAAAACCCCCGCGAAGGGCGCGAAGCTCTCGAAGTCGGCGAAGGCTGAGGCGCGCGCCGAAGCCGATGGCGATGGCGACGATGCGCCGCCGCCGAAGAAGCCGAAGAAGGTCAAGCCGGGCTCCGCGCTCGTCGTCGTCGAGTCGCCCGCGAAGGCCAAGACGATCAACAAGTACTTGGGCGCGAACTACATCGTGAAGGCGTCGGTCGGTCACGTCCGCGATCTGCCGAAGTCGAAGATCGGTGTCGATCTCGAAGACGGCACGTTCGAGCCGGTCTACGAGGTCATCGAAGGCAAGAAGAAGGTCCTCGGCGAGATCCGCAAGGCGGCGCGCGAGGTCGAGACCGTGTTCCTCGCATCCGACCCCGATCGCGAAGGCGAAGCGATCGCGTGGCACATCGCCGAAGAGATCAAAGGCGAGAACAAGAACCTGCACCGCGTCTTGATCAACGAGATCACGAAGAAGGGCGTCACGACCGCGATCTCGCAGCCGCGCAAGATCGACATGAACAAGACCGACGCGCAGCAAGCGCGCCGCATCTTGGATCGCCTCGTCGGTTACAAGATCAGCCCGATCTTGTGGAACAAGGTCCAGCGCGGACTGTCCGCCGGCCGCGTGCAGTCGGTCGCCGTGCGTCTGGTCTGCGAGCGCGAAGAAGAGATCAAAGCGTTCGTGCCCGACGAGTACTGGTCGGTCGACGTCACCGCACACGCGAAGAGCCCGCCGCCGTTCGAGGCGCGCATGTGGAAGTGGAACGGCGAGCGCGCCGAGCCGAAGACCGCCGAGCAAGCGCACGAGATGGCGGCCGAGCTCGCCGCCGGCGATGCGGTCGTCGCGAACGTCGAGAAGAAAGAGCGCCGCAAGAAGCCGCAGGCGCCGTTCATCACGAGCCGCCTGCAGCAAGATGCCGCGCGCAAGCTCAGGTTTTCCGCGAAGCGAACGATGGCGCTCGCGCAGCGCTTGTACGAAGGCGTCGAGCTCGGCGATGAAGGACCGACCGGCCTCATCACGTACATGCGTACCGACTCGACGCGTATCAGCGACGACGCGCTCACCGCGGTCCGCGCGCACATCACCGAGACCTACGGCGCGGACTACGTGCCGGCCGAGGTGAACACCTACGGCAACAAGGAGCGCGCGCAGGACGCACACGAAGCGATCCGCCCGACGCTGATGGAGTGGCCGCCCGACAAGGTCGCGGCCGCGCTCGCCGCGCACCCCGAAGGCAACGAGCTGACCAAGCTCTACACGCTGGTCTGGCAGCGCTTCGTCGCGTCGCAGATGGTGCCGGCCGTGTACGACCAGACCACGATCGACATGGACCGCGGCCGCGCGCAGATCCGCGCGAACGGTCAGATCATGAAGTTCGCGGGCTACACGAAGGTCTACGAGGTCGCCGAGACCGACGACGCCAAGGCCGAAGCCGCCGAGAACGCCGACAAGCTGTTGCCGGCGGTCGAGGTCGGCGAACCGATCAAGCTCGACAATATTCGGCCCGAGCAGCACTTCACGCAGCCGCCGCCGCGATTCTCCGAGGCGTCGCTCGTCAAGGAGCTCGAAGAGCGCGGCATCGGCCGGCCGTCGACCTACGCCGCGATCATGTCGACGATCGTCGACCGCGGCTACGTCGAGAAGAAAGAAGCGCGGTTCTGGCCGACCGAGCTCGGCATTTTGGTCAACGGGCTGCTCGTCGTCAGCTTCCCCGAGATCGTGTCGAGCGACTTCACCGCGAAGATGGAGGCCGATCTCGATCACGTCGAGGACGGCACCGAAGACTGGCGCAAGTTGCTCGGCGAGTTCTACGCGCCGTTCAAGCTCGAGCTCGAAAAAGCCGAGACCGAGATGCGCGACGTCAAGCGCGAGGAGATCGCGACCGAGTGGGTCTGCGAGAAGTGCGGCAAGCCGATGGTCATCAAGTGGGGCCGCAACGGCAGCTTCCTGGCATGCCAGGGCTATCCCGAGTGCCGCACGACCTGCGAGGTCGTCAAGAACCTCGACGGCACGTGGGAAAAAGTTCCGCCGCAGACGACCGATGAAGTCTGCGAGACGTGCGGCGCGCCGATGACCGTCAAGCGCGGCCGGTTCGGCAGCTTCCTGGCGTGCACGCGCTATCCCGAGTGC
>DASXEF010000449.1:0-15280 GCA_036490255.1 Kofleriaceae bacterium | reverse complement strand
GCGCTGCCGAGCAACGCGCCCGGCGCGTTCCACCGGCTCGAGCTGCTCTTCGGCGGCAGCTACGTCCGCGTGTATCCCGGCGGCCCGTTCGAAGCCGGCGTCGTGTATCCGGTGCGCGATCCGCACGCCGCGCTCGAGCTCGGCCTACAGCTCACGCCGCGCTGAACGCCGGCAGCAGCACCTCGGTGCACCACTGCCGAAAGCTCGTCGGCGTCGTGTTGTCCGGCGTCCGGCGCTCGTCGTTGTAGAGGCCCTGATCGATCGCAGCGGTCATTTCGTCGAGCCCGTCTGCCATCGCCGCGCTCGCACCGCGGCTCATCATCGCTTCGCGGATCGCCGCCGCCGGTATTTGCTGATAGCGGATCGGTCTGTCGAGCACGTCGGTCATGATCGCGGCCATCGCATCGAGCGTCAGATCCTCGGGTCCGAGCACCGCGAGCCCGCCAATGCCAGTCCACGTGTGGTCGAGCAACAGCCTCGCGCCGCTCGCGGCGATGTCGCGCGTCGCGGCGTGCGGAATCGCAAGGTCGGGCTTGTTCGCCATGAAGAACACGCCTTGCGCCTCGAGCGTCGGCACGTTGCGCAGCATGTTTTCCATGAACCCGGGGCACCACAGAGCGCGAAACGCCGCGCCGCTGGCTTCGAACAACGCGTCTTTCGCGTGCGAAGCGCTGATCACGCCGGCCCTGCGGCCGAGATGGCGGCCGAGGCTCGAGACGCTGACGACGCGCTTCACGCGGTGCTTCTTGATCGCATCGACCGCCGGTCGCGTGAACGAGAGGTAGTACGCTGTGACATCGGTCGTGCGGAAATCGGGCGGCACCACCCAGAACACGCTCTCGGCACCGGCGAACGCGCGGTCGACCACAGCCGGATCTTCCGCGTTGCCGACCACGACTTCGACGCTGTCGCGCACTGCCGGCGACAACTTGCTCGGATCGCGCGCGATCACTCGGACGCGTTCACCGGCGGCGAGTAAATGCGGAAGCAGCTGCGAGCCGATGTTCCCGGTCGGGGTGGTCACGACGATCATGAATCCTAAGTATACCGGTGAGTATACTTTGGCAAGGGGTAATCGTGCAGCGACGCGGTGACGACTTGCGCGAGCGCATCTTGTCGGCCGCCAAGGACGTGTTCTTGGAGCACGGGTTCGAGCGCGCTTCGATGGATGTCATCGCGGCACGAGCCGACACCACGAAGCGCACGCTGTACGCGCACTTCGAAAACAAGGAGAAGCTGTTCGTCGCGATCATCGAGTACACGCGCGGCCTGTTGTCGGCGCGCCTCAAGTTCCCTGCCGACTACGGCGACGACCCCGAGCACGCGCTCGTGCAGTTCTGCGCCCGATTCCTCGACACCATGATTCGCGACCGCTCGATCCAGATGTGTCGACTGACGCTCGCGGAAGCGGCGCAGTTCCCCGATGCCGCGGCGCGATTCCACGACGCGATGTTCGGCACCGTGCACGACCGGCTCGCGACGTATCTGAGCGAGCGGCGCGGCGCGGCAAGAACCGCCGCGACGCGCGACGCCGGCGACCTGCTCGCTCGGATCATGTACCCGCGCTTCACCCGCGTGCTGTTCGGCGTCGACCCGGCGGCGGAATGGCACGACGACGACGCGAGCACGCACGTCGACCTCAAGCCGATCCGCGCCGCGGTCGCCGAGACGCTCCGAGCCTCGCGCTAGCTCGCGGCCGACGTGTCGACGATCAGCTGGTGCTCGACGAGCCGGCGATAGATCCCGCGACGCTCCATCAGCTCGTCGTGGGCGCCTTGCTCGACGATCTTCGCGCCGTCGATCACGACGATGCGATCGGCGTCGCGGACAGTGCTGAGCCGATGCGCGACCACGATCGTCGTCCGGCCGGCCATGATACGAGCGAGCGCGGCCTGGACCGCGGCTTCGCTCTCGGCGTCGAGGTTCGAGGTCGCTTCGTCGAGGATCAACACGCGCGGGTTCGCGATCAACGCGCGGGCGAGCGCGATTCGCTGCTTCTGGCCGCCCGAGAGCTTCGTGCCGCGCTCGCCGATCATCGTCGCGTAGCCGTCGGGAAAGCCGGTGACGAAGTCGTGCGCGTAGGCATCGCGCGCCGCTTGCTCGATCTCGGCGTCGGTCGCGCCGGTCTTGCCGTAGCCGATGTTCGCGCGGATCGTGCCGGAGAACAGCACGGGCTCTTGCGCGACGATCGCGAGCGCGCCGCGGAGCTCGGCGAGCCGGAGCTCGCGCACGTCGACGCCTTCGAGCGTCACGCGACCGGCATCGACGTCGTAGAAGCGATAGAGCAGCGACAAGATCGTCGACTTGCCGGCACCCGACGGACCGACGACCGCGACGACCTCGCCGGGCTCGATCGTCAGCGAGACATCGTCGAGCACGTTTTGCTCGCGCCGCGCCGGATACGCGAAGCTGACATGATCGAATCGGATGGCGCCCTTGCCGGCCGGCAACGGCTTGGCGTCGTCGCGATCGCGAATCTCGGGCACGGTGTCGATCACCGCGAACAGGCGATCGGTGGCGCCGGCCGCGCGCTGCAGCGACGCCCACAAGCCCGCGAGATCGCCGATCGCACCGGCGACGAAGAACGTGTACAGGAAGAACGACAGCAGCGCGCCGGCGCTGAGCTCGTTCGCGATCAGCGCACGGCCGCCGAGCCAGACGACGAGCGCGACGCCGGCGAACCCGGCGCTCATCGCGATGGCGAAGAACCACGAGCGCGCACGTACGAGCGCGAGTGTGGTCTGGAACGCTTTCTCGACGCCGCCGCGATAGCGCGCTGCCTCGTGCTGCTCGCGCACGAATGCTTGCACCGTCGCGATCGCGCCGAGCGATTCCTGCACTTCGCCAGAGACCTGCGCGAGCTGATCTTGCACGCCGCGCGTCATCACGCGGATCTTGCGACCGAACGCGATCGTCGCGAGCATCATCGGCGGCACGATCGCGAGCATGAACAGCGTGAGCCTGACGTCGATGACGAACAGCATCACGAGCGAGCCGATCATCTGGACGAAGTTGCGCGTCGCCATCGACAGGTCACTGCCGACGACGTCTTCGACCACGGTGACGTCCGACGCGAGCCGGCCGACGAGCTCGCCGCTGCGGCGCTCGTAAAACCACGCGAGCGGCAGCGTGACGAGTCGATCGACGACCATGCCGCGCAGATCGGCGACGACGCGCTCGCCGAGCCAGCTGATGCTGTAGTGGCGCAGCCACACGAATGCGGCGTTGAGCACGACCAGCGCGACGATCACGAGCACGATGTCGTTCAGCGCCGACGTGTCTTTCGAGCGCATGCCGACGTCGATCGCGTAGCGCGCGGCTTGCGGGTAGCACAGCGTGATCCCCGACGCGCACAGCAGCGTCACGACGGCGAGCGCGAACCGCGCGCGATGCGGCCGGATCAGCGCGGTCAGCCGCCACAGCACCGCGAGCCGGCGGCGATCGCGCGGCAGCTTGTCGTCCTCGCGCACGTCCTCGACATACGGACCGGCTGCCACCGAACGTGCATAGCATGCCGGTCCTGCGCTACATACGCGGCATGCGTACCTGGCTCATCGCGCTGCTCGCGCTCGCGGCTTGCGACAGTCCCTCGAAGCTCGACGCGATCTCGGCCGACGGCGGCAAGGTCGGCGACTGCGACCCGCTGTGGGACCTCGCGCCGGCCGGCACCGAAGTCGGCATCGTCGCATCGCCGCGCGGCCTGGAGCTCGGACTCGACGCGTTCACGACCGCCGCGCAGCTGGTCGCGACGCCGGACTTCACCGGGCTCTCGCCCGAGCTCGAAGTGGTCAGCGCCGCACTGTTCGGCGCGCCCGGTGCCTCGCCGACCGACGCGGGCATGGCCGCGTCGCCCGGGTTCGCGCTGTTCATCTCGAACGCCGGCGTGATCGCGATCATGCCGGTCGTCGATCGCGACAAGTTCCTGGCGTCGAAGCACGGCACGGCAGGCTCGGGCTCGGACGCCGACCAGATCGGCGACAAGCCGTGCAAGACGCTCGGCGCGCACTACGTCTGCGTGTCGAGCGCGGCGCTGTTCGCGCAGCTCGGCACCGGCAGCTTGCGCGGCAAGGCGCAGCTCGCGGGCGGTCGCGGCGACATCGAGATCTACGCGACGCAGATCCCGCTGTTCGGCGGGGCGCCCGGCGATCTCGCCGTCACGGCACGGCTCGCACGCGGCCAGCTCGACATCCGCGGCATGTGGACCGGCATGCCCGGCGGCGGGCTCGGCAAGCTGCTCGGCGTCACGGCGCCGCACGTCGATGCGACGAACGCGAGCGGCTTCGCGGCCGGCAACGTCAGCGCGATCCTCGCCGGCTTGCCGCCGTTTCCGCTCGCCGGCGGCGTGACCGTCACGCAGCTCGCCGATTCGTTGGCCGGCCCGGTGTCGGCGGTGGTCCCGTCGGGCTCGCTCGATATTCAAGTCCACCTGCCGCTCAAGGATCCGGCGCCGGCGACGACCGCGCTCGACCACTGCAAAGACCTCGGCCAGCTGCTCGATCTCACCGCCGCTCAGCCAAAAAATGCATGCCGGTTCCGGCTGCAAGTCGCCGCCGCGCTCGAGCTCGAGGCGTGGGTCGACGCGAGCGCCAAGGAGCTGCGGCTCGGTGCGCATCGCGACGCACCGGCGCACGGCGCGCCCGACATGCTCACGCCGATCGGCCGCGAGCTCGCAGCCGGCGATTGGACCGCCGTCGTTTGGGGCCGCGGCTCGACGTTCGCATCGACCGGGCTCGCGTCCGCGACCGTGCCGCCGCCACCGGAAGCTGCCGCCGCGATCCACGCGATCGCGCTCGTCAGCGAGCTCGGCGCTGGCCTGCGCGTCGATGCGAAGGGCATCGCGTTTCGCGGCGCGCTGCGCACGGTCTGGTCGAACCCGCCGGAGCTCGCGCAACAGCTCGTCGCGATCTCGGGCGCCGACATCGCGACCGGCATCGCGACCGCGCCGGCGACCGTCGACGCCGCGCTCGCACCCGGCACGCCGTTCGCGCGCGACTTCGCAGCGGGCCAAGGCGGCTTGATCATCCCGACCGGCGTGCTCGGGCTCGCGTCGGCGATCGTGATCCCCGCGCTCGAAGGCTTCCTCGGCGGCGGTGACCCCGGCGACCAGGGCGAGCCGGGCGACGACGAAGCGCCGCAGTAGGCGTTACTTCGTCGGTGCGGGCGTCGCCGGCTTTGCCGCCGGCGCAGGTGTCGCCGGCTTTGCCGGTGCCGCCGCGCTGGTCTCCGGCAGCCGGATCGCCGTGAACACCTGCGAGCGATCCAAGAAGTGCTTCGCGCTCGCCTTGATCAGCTCCGGCGTCATCCGCGCGATCGTCTTGGTCGTGTCGGCGATGTCGGTCGGATCGTCGCCGTACTTGTACGCGCGCTCGAGCCGCTGCAACCAGAACCGATCCTGGCGCAGCTCGGTCTCGCGCTGGCGCGCGTAGATCTCCTTGATCTTGTCGATGTAGCTGCCGAGGTCCTTGGTCTGGCCCTTGACGACCTCGTCGAGCACGCCGTTCATCAGACCGACGAGCTCGTCGACACGCTCCGGCGCACAGCCGAACTGGATCGAAACGCTGCGCTCCTGATGCGGCGAGCGATCGATCGTCACGTTCGCGCCGACGCCGTACACGCCGCCGGCATCCTCGCGAAGCACCTCGCGGAGCCGATTCGACAGCAGCTGCGCGAGCACGTACGCGTCGCGCTCTTTGTCGCGCGACCAGGTGTCGTCGGCGTGGATATCGACGCGCACCGAGCTCTTCGGCTCGACGCCGAGGTCGAACGTCTTCTTGACCACGCCGCCGACCTTGCGAATGCCGAGATCTTTCTCGCGCTCGTGACGGTTCTTGCCGGGCAAGCTCGCGAGATACGTCTCGACCATCGGCTTGAGCTTGTCCATGTCGACCTCGCCGACGATCACGAACGTGAAGTCGGAGACGTCGCCGTAGCGATCCTTGTAGAACGCGAGCGCCTTGTCCTCGTCGAGCTTCGAGACCTCGTCGGGGGTCGGGAACGTGCGGCGCACGTTGTTCTTGTACTCGGCAGCCTGCGAATCGCGCGCGAACAAGAACTCGGGCGAGCGCGCCTGGTTCGTCAAGAAGTCGGCGGTGTTGCTCTTCCACGTCGCGAACACGTCGGGGTCTTTGCGCGGCGCCGTGATGCGCAGGTAGAGCAGCTGGAACATCGCCTCGACGTCCTTCGCCGACGCATTCGCGTTGATCGTCTCCTCGGTCTCGCCGACCTGGAGCTGGACGTTGACCTGCTTGCCCGCGAGGATCTTGCCGAGCGTGTCGGCGTCGTAGTCGCCGGCGCCGCCGATCTGCGCGACCACCGCGGCGAGCCGCGCGTTCTGGAAGTCTTTGTCACCGACGGTCGCGGTGCCACCGTTCGACGTCGCGCCGAGCAGCACGGTGTCTTTCTCGAAGTCGGCCGGCTTGACGATCACTTTGGCGCCGTTCGACAGCGTCCACTCGGTCACGCCGATCGCATCGATCTTCTTCTCCTTGACGATCTTGCCCGGCGTCGGCAGCTTCGGCAGCAACGTCGTCGGGATCGGCTTGTCCTGCCACGCCGGGATGTCGCTCTTCTCGACCTCGCCGATGATCTGCATCACGCGATCTTTGCTGACCACCGGCTGACCGTCGGGAATCCAGATCGCGATCGCGCGGTTCTCGGCGGCGCCGAACGACTTCACGTTCGCGTTGAGCTCGTCGACGGTGATCTGCGGCAGGAACTCTTTGGCGAGATCGCGCTCGGCGTTGCGGCCGATCACGAGCTCGTCGAGCAAGAAGTTGCGGACGAGCTCCTCGGTGAACACGCGGCTATTCGTCGTCGCGGCGCGATCGGCGGCTTCTTCGTAGCCGCGCATCACGATCGTGCGCGCGCGATCGAGCTCGGCCTGCGTGAAGCCGTGGCGCTCGACGCGCAGCGTCTCGGTGAGCAGCGCGCGCAGCGCGTCTTCGAGCTTGCCCGGCTTCGCATCGGCTTCGCGCGCGAACCAGTCGAGCTCGCGCATCTCGTCGGGCGTCTCGATCGAAACGCTCGCATCGGTGAACGGCGTCTCCTGCTTGCGCTGCAGCTGCGCGAAGCGCTCGTTGACGATCGTCGTGTAGATCTGCTCGACGAGCAGGCGGCGATCGTCGCGGCGGCTCGCGTTCGAGCGATGCGGCACGATGTTCGCGATCTGGATGATCGTCTGCGGCAGCTCCTTGTCGGTCTCGATCGAAACGCGCGTGCCTTCGGCCGGCGGCACACCGCCCGCGAGGTGCTTGCGCTCGTTCGCCGGATTCTTGAGATCGCCGAACTGCTGCTGGATGGTCTTCTCGATCGTCGCGGGATCGACGTCACCGACGACGATCACCGCCATCTGATCGGGCCGGTACCAATCTTTGTAGAACCGATACAGCGCGTCGCGATCGGCCTTCTTGAGGATGTCCGGCAAGCCGATCGTGTCGCGCACGGCGTAGCGCGTGCCCTTGAACAGCACCGGCAAGCTCTTGTCGAACAGCCGGCGGAACGCGCCGCGGCCGAGCCGCCACTCTTCGAGCACGACGCCGCTCTCGGCTTTGACCTCGGCGGGGTCGTACGTCGTGTCGCCGGCCCAGTCGTGGAGGATCTGGAAGCCCTTCTGCACGAACTCGGGCTTATCGGTCGGCACCTCGAGCTGATAGATCGTGCGCTGCCACCACGTGTTCGCGTTGAGATCGGCGCCGAATCGCATGCCGATGCTCTGCAGATAGTTGATCAGCTCGTTCTTCGGGAAGCTCTTCGTCCCGTTGAACGCCATGTGCTCGTCGAAGTGCGCGAGGCCGCGCTGATCGTCGTCTTCGTCGACGGAGCCCGCCTTGACGGCGAGCCACATCATCGCGCGCTTCTCGGGCTTCTCGTGATGCAGCACGTAGTAGGTCAGCCCGTTCGGCAGCGTGCCCTTGTGGACTTCGGGCCACAGCGCGAGCCGCGCGCTCTCCGGATCGACCGGCGGTGCCGGCGGCGGCGCAGCTTCGGTCCCTGTCGGCGGCGGCGCCGCGATATCCGTCCTCGGTTTCGAACCACCACACGCAGCCAGCACGGCGCACACGCCGAGCGAGAGCAATCGCTTCATAGGATCGGGACAGTGCCACGTCCTCGCGGATTGCTCACGGACTCGCTCGTAAAAAGCTCTGCCATCTCGTCGGCCTTTTTAGCGGCATCCTCGCGACCGAGTGCGATCAGCTCGCGCGCGTAATCGCCGTCGAACAGCAGATACGATAGCAAGTCGCTCTCGTGCGGCGCTTCACCGGCCGACAGCCGCGCGATCAACCGGCGCGCGATACGGCCGTACACTTTGACACGCCCCGTACGGACGAATTGCGCAGCGATCTCACCAATGTCGATCGACGGCCGGATGTGTACCGCCTGGATCCGTCGCAGCGGTGCACCGCGCAGACGTACCAGCTCCACGTTCATCATCTCTTCGAACTTGTCGCCGAACGACGCGTGGCCGGCCTCCAAGATCAAGTTGATGCGCTGCATGCGCTGCAAGTCGTACTCGGTGTGATCGAGCAACAGTGCGTTGAGCGCCTTGCCGGCCAGGAACAGCGGCTTGGGATACGCCTCGACGCGCTCGCGCTGGATCGACTTCGGCTCCTTCGCGACGTGGCGCAACGAGATCAGTAGCAACTTGTCGGCGCCGAGCCGGATCGCCGGCGACATCGGCGTGTTCTGGCGCAACCCGCCGTCGGTGAAGTACTCGTCGCCGATCTTCACCGCCGGAAACAGCATCGGGATCGCCGCCGACGCGAGCACGTGACGCGGCCCGATGCGCGCGGCGCGATGGCGCACGAACGGATCGCGCGACCACTCGCGCGGCACCGGCTCCGCGCTCGACAAGAACACGACGGTGTGGCCGGTGCCGACGTGCGTCGCCGAGACCGACAGCGCGTGCAAGTGACCGCCGCGCAAGCTGCGCTCGATCCCGCGCCACGGAATCGTCCGGATCACGAAGCGCTCGAGCCCACTGGTCTCGAGTAGGCCGCCGTAGCGAAAGCTGCCGGGCGGCGGCGGCGGCGGATCGCGGCCGAGCAAGATCTTCGCACCGCGCAGCAGATCGCCCGGGCCCATGCCGATCAGCTGTTCGATCTGGAGCGATTTCCACGCGGCCGTGATCTGGTCGGCCTGCGTGCTCGTGTCGTGCATCGTCGCCGCCAAGAACGCGGCATTGATCGCGCCGACGCTGGTCCCGGTCACGATGTCGATCGGCACCTGGTAACCGATCCGCTTCGCGAGGTCGGTCCGGATGTAGTCGAGGATGCCGGCCTCGTACGCGCCGCGCGATCCGCCGCCCGACAACACGATTCCGACCTTCGAGCGGTGCTTCGGCAACTGCACGTAGCTCATTGTCGCGTCGGCAGCGTGGTCAGGGCAAGGGCCCGTACGGATTCGCAACACCCGCGTCAGGGGCGAGCAGCGGTGCCGGCGGATCGGGCGGCCTCACGACGACCGGCGGCACGACCTCGGGCGGCGGCACGCCGGCGTCGACGTCGTCGCTGATCGGCACGAGCCGCGCGTGGATGGTCCCGCTCGCGATCGGCACGAAGCGATAGCGCGCGATCGCGTGGCCCGACAGCACGAACGTGAACTCGTGCTCTTTACCGTCGGCGTTGCCGCTCCAATACGCCGGCGTCGGCCCGATCACGATGCCATCGACCGCAGCTTGCGCGCCGGTCGGCGTCGACTTGAGCATCACGTCGATCGGCCGACTCGCCCGGCGCGGCTCGCCGCTCGAGGTGTGGCGCGCCTCGAAATCGTCGTCGAGATGGCCGGTCGGGATCGTGCTGCCGGTCGGCGGCATGACCGGCGTTGGCTGCTCGAGCTGGCGAACGCCCGCGTCGATCGGCAGCTGCGTCGGGCGCGGCGGCGGATCCTTCGACGGGCAGCCGGCGGCCACCAGTACGATCGCGACGAACAGCCCGCGCATGCGGGAAGCTATAGCACTACTTGCTGCGCTGCTTGGCCTTCGAGGACGCGGCCTCGATCTTCTGGCGCTGCGAGTCGTTCAACACTCGACGCGCGTCGTGCCACGCGAGGATCTTCGCCTTGCGGATCGACGCTTCCTGTTGCGTCACGGCGTCGATCGCGTGCGCGAGGTCGTCGTCGCTCGCGTTGACGTTCTGGACCGCGCGTTCCAGCGCCTCGCTCGCCTGCTTGAGCTGGCGGCGCGCCTCTTCGATCTGCTGCTGGCTGTGCGTGCGTAGCTGCTGGATCTGAGCGCGCTGGTCCTGCTGCAGCGACAGGTCGCCGAGATCGACGACGACGTCCGTATCGGTGTCGGTGTCGTTGTCCGAGTCGTTGTCGTTGTCCGAGTCGCTGTCGTTATCGTTGTCGGCGTCCGCGTGGGCATGAACGTGGACATGCGTGTGGGCGCTGCTCGACGAGCTCGACGAGCTACTGCTGTCGTCGTCATCGTCGTCATCGTCGTCGCCGTTCTGCGCCGGCGGCTGGTTACCGTTGATGTGGATGTGCATGCCGCCGTTCGGGCCGGCGGCGTTCGCGTTCGGTCCGAACTGGAACTTGAAGTTGCCGAGCTGCTGGCCGATCTGTTGGCCGATCTGCTGACCGAGCTGCTGACCCCATTGGCCGGCCCACTCGCCCATCTCTTCGCCGAAGTCGCCCATCTCCTCGCCGATCTCTTCGCCGAGCTTGCCCATCTCTTCGCCGAGCTGCTCGTAGTCGGTCGCCTTGATGTGGGAAAGCCGCTTCATCGTCTTGTCGCGAATCTTCTCGAGCTTGTGGACGAGCTTGTCGCGCGCCGCCGGCGGCAGCTCCTTGGTGTTACGCACCTGCTCGATCGCGTTGTCGATCTGCTGCTGCATCTGATGAATCATGTCCGGCGTCATCATCGGCATCGGCGGCATGGGCGGAACCGGCGGCACAGGCGGCACACCCGGAACGGGTGGCACCGGCGGCACCGGCGGCACGGCGAACGTCGGGTTCGGATTGGGACGCGGACGTGGATGCGGGTTCGGATGCGGATCCGGCGACGCCTGCGCGACGACGGTCGCGGACGGATCGTCGGGCCAGAAGCCGACCTGCATGCCGGCGTCGGCGCGCGAGAACGCGCTGCCGAACAACACGCCACCGGCGAGCGCCGACGGCAGCATGATGGTGAAGAACGTACGCATGCGAGTCATTGCTGTTTCCCTTCGAGCACGGCCGCGTACGGCCGCAGAGGCTTCTCGATGCGCCTCCATTTGACGGAAGACTTCATGTCGTGGTCGATGTCGGCGAGATGAACGAGCACGGCGACGTCGGGATCGGCTTCGCGCTTGTTGTTCTCGCTCGGTGGTTCGTGAGGATGCGGTTGCGCCAGCGCCGGCTTGTAGCGATCCATGTCGGGCATCTGGAACGCGACGCCGTCCGACGCGCTCGGCTGGTGCAGCGCGACGACGGTGAGCAGCGCCGCCGCGGCGACCGACAACGCGCCTACCGCGGCGAAGCGCCGGCGCCGCCGCACGCCGATGCGGTGCTGCGCGCCGGCGGTCACGCGCGACGAGAAGCCGATGCCGGGGTCGGCCGCGTGGCCGGTCGCGCCGAGCTTCGCCGGCAAGCTCACCAAGCGCTGGCAGCGCTCGCACGACGTCGCGTGGGCGTCGAGCTCGGCCAGCGGTTCGCCGAGCGCGATCCGTTCGGCGACGAGATCACAGGTTGGTTCGCTCATCGGTGCTCCTCCATCAAATCGCGCAGCTTCGCGAGCCCGCGAACGAGATGCGTCTTGGCAGTGGCGAGCTCGACGCCGAGCAACGCCGCGATCTCGCCGACCGGCAGATCGTGGCCGTAGCGCAGCACGAGTGCCGTGCGTTGATTCGTCGATAGCCCGTCGAGCCGGGCGAACAGCGCGTCGAGCTCCTGGGCGCGCGCGAGCTCGTCGCGCGGCGCGAGCGCGGGCATCCCGTGCATGCGCTCGGCGATATCGACGCGCTCGCCGAGATCGTGGGTCGGCGCGGCATCGGGCTCGTTCGCACCTTTGCTCGGCAACCAACCGAGCAGCGTGCGCTTGAGCTTGCGCCGGCGCAGCATGCGCAAGCACATCGTCGTGACGATGCGCAGGAACCACGCCGGCGCCGCATCGGGATCGCGCAGATCGCCGATCGATTCGCACGCACGCGCGAGTGCTTCCTGCACGGCTTCTTCAGCCTCGGCGCGGTTGCCCAGCAAGTCGTACGCGATGCCGTAACCCTTGCGGGCGGGTCCGGACGCCAGCTCCGCCAGCAGGCGGGCTCGAGCGTCGCTCCGAGTTGCCATGTCGATCCGCTCGCTCGTGATGGCCATGTGTTGCACGCCGAAGAGAAAGAGCCCCGACGACGCCTGCTGGTGGACACCGAGTGTGGACCATTTTTATGGAGCCATGTCGAACAGATAGACGTCGTCGGGTGCGACGGCCTGCGACGGACGCGACGACGCCATTCGCTGTCGCACCTGTGCTCGTCGGCGCCGCGTCTCCGCCGATAGACGAAGTGGAGACCCGAGTCTCGCGACGCGCACGAAGCTGTCGCGAGTTATTCCGCGATCGCCCGCGGCGCATCCGTTGCACTAGGTGGCGTCCATGCGCAAACACCTCATCGCGGTCATCATCCTCGCGCTCGCCGGTGTCGCGAGTGCAGAGCCGCCCGGCATGTCTCCGGACGTCGCGATGACGGTGGATGCTCCGCCAGCGGATCGCGTGATGTCCGACAAGGCCTTGCACTTCGACGTCGGCATCGACTCGTCGCTCGGCCGCTTCCACGCCGGCGATATGACCAGCCAGGGCATGATCGGCATCATGTACGGCTTTCGCGTCGGACGCTGGACGTTGTCCGGCGACGCCGACTTCGCGCAGACCGCGCCGGACGCCGGCGGGATGGCCAACGGCAGGTACATCCGGGTCGGGTTCGAGCCGCGGCTCGCGGTCATCCACCACCGCTCGGTCATGGCTCGCGCCGCCGACGGCACGCCGACCGAAGCGCGCGTGATCGACGTCTGGGTCGCGCCCGGCGTCGGCCAGTCACTCGCGACGCAGGAAATGGGCCCGGTGCTCCATCGCGAAGACGTCTCGGCCGGCATCGGGTTCACGGCGCTCCGCCAGCACGCGACGTACGCGTGGGGCGGGTTCGTCGCGTTGCGCGTGATCGACTCTGGGTTCGGTGACCAAGCGCCGCGCGACGTCAGCCTGATGCTCAGCTCGGGCTTCTTCTTCGGCCACTGAGGTACGATCGCCGGCGATGCGCAAGCTGGCGGTGAACCTGGCGGGATGCACGATCGCGGTGCTCGTCGTGATGGTGATCGTCTCGCTGATCACGCACGCGACGCAGGAAGCGCACGAACATTTCGCGCTGCCCGAGCCGTACGCGATCGGTTTGCTCGAGCACGCCGACGCGCTGCGCGCCGTGTTCGCGCTCGACATCGCGTTCATCATCCTCTACACGGGGTTCTTCGCCGCGCTCAGCAAGTACCTCGTCGCGCGCGGCCGGCCGTTCGCGAAGCTCGCGTTCGGCGCGATGGCCCTCGTGGCGCTGCTCGACATCGTCGAGGATCATCACATCGTGTCGATGCTCGACGCGGCGGAGCAATCGGTGCTGCCGTCGGCCGGCGCGATCGCGTTTCAAGCCGTCGAGAGCGCGACCAAGTTCTCGGTCTCGTACATCTCGCTCGTGCTGTTCGGCCTCGCGATTCCGCGCACCGGCAAGCTCGGCTGGGCGCTGTCGCTGGTGTTGATCGTCGGCTCGCTCGCCAACGCGATCATCGGCTACTCGCTGCCGCCGCACGCGCAGCACGGGTTCGACGGCGGCCGCTGGATCGGCTTTCTCGTCGGCTTCGCGCTCGCGATCGCGTGGCTGTTGAAGCAGCCCGACGTCGACGTCGCTACACCTGAACCGTAAACCCGACGCGCGCGCCACCGCCGGGCCGATCGGCGATCCACGCGCCACCGCCGTGCGCGACGGCGATGCGCGAGACCAGCGCGAGGCCCAAACCGAGGCCACCACCCGACGACGGGCTGAACGCACGAAACGCTTCGGCGCGGCGATCTTCGGGGACGCCGGGGCCGGCATCGTCGACCTCGACGGCGATCTGCGGGCCGCGACGGCACGCGCGCACCGCGACCGCACCACCGCCGTGGACGCGCGCGTTATCGACGAGGTTCGCGACCGCGCGGCGAAATAGCGTCGGATCGACGGCCGCGTGAATGTCGCCGTCGGCGCTGACCGAGTCGACCGAGATCCCCGCGGCGTGCGCGACGTCGGCGACGAGCTCGCCGAGATCGACATGGCGGCGCTCGAGGTTGCCGAACTCGAGCCGCGATTGCGCGAGCAAGCGCCCGACGAGATCGTCGACGACGAGGATCTCGCGCTCGAGCTCGCCGAGTGCGTTGAGATCTTTCGCGTCGCGCGCGGTCTCGACGAGCACGCGCATGTGGCCGAGCGGCGTGCGCAACTCGTGCGAGACCGCGGCGAGGAGCTGGCGCTGATCCGACAGCTGCGTCTGGATCTTGTCGGCCATCTCGTTGATCGCAGACGCGAGCACGCGCATCTCGCCGCTGTGCACGCGCGGATCGATGCGGGTGTCGTACTTGCCGTCGCCGATATCGGTCGCGGCTTTGATCATGTAGACGAGCGGGCGCGTCAGCAGCAGCGCGGCCGCGCCGGCGAGCGCCGAGATGCCGAGGAACGCGAGCACGATGTACCACCAGTGCCGATCGGGCCACAGGTACACGCCGACGGCGATGCCGCCGCCGAACGCGAGCGCGAGCCAGCTGAACATGCGCCGGCGCATGCGCGACATCAGCCACCACGGCACCCAGCGCTGGCGATCGCTCGCGCGCATCCAGATCTCGCGCTCGGCGGCCTTGAGCTGGCCCCAGCGCGCGCGGCGATGCATGTGGTGCTTGTGCTGGAATTCGTGGCGACGCCAGCGCGCGTCGTGATGGCGGCGGCGATGCGCGTCGCGCAGCGTCTCGCCGGGCGCGAGCGAGAACACCTCGCAGTTGCCGCCCTTGACGGCGCCGACGATGCGCAGCTTCGGCAGGTTCGGATCGATCGCGCCGCGCGACTCGCGGTGCTCTTGCACGTTCGCCATCACCGACGAGACCTGAAGCTCGACCGCGAGCTTGTCGGGCACGATCATCTCGACGTTGCCGGTCTTGCACTGCACGTTGATCGTCGTCGTGCCGGGCTGCAGCACGGCCTCGCGAAAATCGAGCTCGCAGTTGCCCATGAACACGTGGACGTCGAGGTTGCGCGCGACCGTCCACGGGCCCCGGCGCTCGATGCTGCCGAACTTGACGTTG
>DASXEF010000374.1:0-2165 GCA_036490255.1 Kofleriaceae bacterium | reverse complement strand
CGAGGAGCGCGCGCGCGCCGACAAGATGGGCGTCAAGCCGAGCGAGTTCATCTATTCGACCGAGGATCTCGCGGCCGGCCACGTGATGTTCGCGGCGACCGGCGTGACGAAGGGCTACTTGCTCGACGGCGTGCGCTTCTTCGGCGATTCGGCGAAGACCGAATCGATCGTGATGCGCAGCAAGTCGGGCACGGTGCGCGTGATCAACGCGACGCACCACTTCAACACGAAGCCGCGCTACTCGTGGGCGACCGGCCTCGAGACCTAGGGACGTAGTCCATTAGCGCAACTTCGATCGCGCAAACGTTCGAGATCATTCGGTGGGCGAGGGACGCACTACAGCGAGCGCTCAGTGACTGCCCGGGTTCACCGGGTGTTTGTTTCCCCAGCTCGCCCAGCCCAGCGCCCTGACGCCGGCGTAATACACATCGGCGACCGCCGTCGACGCGCCGTCCTTGATCATGTCCGTGCGTAGCGCCTGGTCGGCCGTCTTGCGCTGCGCGCTCGTGCCGCCGTCGAAGTAGCGATGATCGTGATCGACGCACGCGCCGCGCCACGTGCCGTTCGGCACGTTGATGTAGCCGTTTCCACAGCCGTTGCTCATGCTGTCCGTCCAGCCGTCCTTGCCGGTGCCGAAGCCACCGCAGACGTGCTCGAGATCGGCGCCGAACAACTCGCGCATGACCGTGGCTACTCCACTTGCCATGCCAAACGTTCAGGGCAGATCGAAGTTGAGCTTCGCGACCTTGCCGGGCTGGATCACGACCTTCTTCGTCACGGTCGGATGCAGCGAATTCTTGAACGTCAGCACGTGCGTGCCGGCAGAGAGCTCGTGATCGATGAACGGCGTCTCGCCGATCTTCTTGCCGTTCTCGAACACGTCGGCGGGCGGCGACGTGTGCACCGTCAGCTTGCCGACGGCGGGCGCGCGCGGCGCGGGCAGCTTGTGCATGAACGCGATCTCGACCGTGCGGTGCTCGCCCGCTTCGACGGTCTCGTCGCGATGCACCGGGGCGTAGCCGTCGAGCTCGGCATCGACGCCGATCGTGCCGGCCTGGACGACGAGCTGCGCGGGCGCGACGCGCGATTGATCGCCGACGTGCACGGTGCCGCCGGGCGGAAACGTCGAGACCTCCAAGAACGCTTCGGCCGGCGGCGCGGTCGCATCGATCGGGACCGTGGCGACTTGCGCGTCCGCGATCGCAGCGTCGGGTGTCGCGGCATCGGCGATCGGCACGACCGCAGCGAGCGCGCGCGCGTCCGCGGGCGGCGGTGTCGAGCTGTGCGATCCCTTCGCGGCGAGCGCGACGAGAAACGAGATCAGCGCGAGCCCGACGAGCCCGCACGCCGCGACGATGATGCGCATCCGCGCCGGATCGATCGACGGCACCTTGCGGCGTCCGGCGTGCGCGTGCGCGGCGAGCTGCGCGTGGCCGGCCGACGGCGCGACGCGCGGACCCGACGGCGGCGCGACGATCACGCTCGGCGACAGCGACAGCGGCAGCGTCGGCGACGGTCGTGGCGGCATCATGTCGGGCGCGCTGCGCTCGATCGTCTCGTCGTAGTTGAGGTCGTCGTCGGTGTCGCTCGTCGCGTCGATCCGCGTGTCGCTGTCGCGCAGCGTCGGGTTCGTCGTCGCCATCTGGGTCGGCGCGTCCGGGCCACGGCGATCGACGATCGTCTCGTTGGACAGCGGTGGAAACGGCTTGCGCTTGAGCGTGTCGCCGTCGATCAGATCTTTCGCGGCGACGAAGATGCTCGTGCCGGACTCCGGCCCGCTCGATTCGTCGCCGGCCGAGATCCGCGACGCGCCGATCAGCCGCGACGGCGTGACGAACGCGATGCCCGACGCCGGCGTCGCAGCACCCGCGACGGTGCCCGGCACTGCGACGGTCCCGGGCGGCGTCTCGATCGCCTGCATCTGGCCGGTCGCTTCGCGCGGAAACCGCGCGCGCACCCAACCTGCGAGCTGCATCGACGTCGCGAGCTCGGGCGAGCTCTTGATGAACGCCTCGAGCGCCTGCGTGAGCTCGACCGCGGTCGCGCGCTTGTCGCGGCGATTCTCGAGCGCCCAGTCGATCGCTTCGACCAACGGCTTGGGCGTGCCCGGCGCGACCGCATCGAGCCGCTCGATCTTGCCGTCGCGAATCGTGCGCATCGCGACG